>CAITGN010000271.1:0-11718 GCA_903891965.1 uncultured Bacteroidota bacterium | reverse complement strand
TTAGCCCGGTATGCTTTTTAAAAGCTGCAGAGAAATGGGAGATAGAAGAATACCCTAATAATGCAGAAACGTCTGTTACGCTTAAAGATTTTTCATATAGCAAATACTTCGCATGCTCCATTCTTTGTTGTTGGTAGAAATCAAAGATGGTGGTGCCGTATACTTCTTTAAAGCCTTTTTTTAAGTAACATTCGTTCATGGCCACTTTACGACTCAACTCTTTTATGGTAATAGGATCGCCAATATGTTGTAGTAAAAATTCACGTGCTTGATAGATACTTTCCTTGCCTCTCTCGTCGGCTAAAAACTTACAAGTAAAGACCACTTCCTTTTCTTCAATGATGCTTTCTAAACTGTATACCAATAGTTCATGAATTTTTGCATTCACGAAAATATTTTCTAAAGAACCGCTGTAACTATGATTCAATAAGGCATCTAGGGTATGTCGCTTCTTCAAGCTTAAAGGAAAAGTTTTTGTAAAATTGTCTGTATGTTTAAAAGCTAGCAACTCATCTTTTTTATTATTGGTTTTTACATTATGTACAAACTGATGTAAAAAAGTAGCTGTAAAGTGAAATGAAAAAACATCAATGGTGCGCATCGGACCCACACAATCTGCAGTGGGTAGTTGGTTGCAACCTCCGCAAACCTTATTGTCACAGTATCTGTTTCCAGAAATACAAAACCTTAATTCTAAGTAGTTCTCCTTGGGCTTTTGAGCATTGTAGTGGTAAACAAACATGCCTGTATCTTCTGCACCCCAGGCCTCCTGCGCCATATACCTTTTAATTTGATATTGGGTAGACCCAGGTATGCGTTGCTCCTTGCTATATAGCATTGCCATCCCACTAAAACCATGGGCTGTATTTACCTGCTTTAAGAGTTCTTGTACCTGTGTCATTTATACAAAATTAAGGCATAAAGCCTAAAGCAACTATTTGCCCCCAAAATCTGACCTAAAAATGACATAAAAAACACCCCTTTTTGAGGCCAAAAAACTATTCACAAAATGCCTAAAATGGGGATAACTAAATCGAGCCCAAAACAGGCTTTAAACCCTTAATTATCTTAAGTTTGTATGCATTCGGAATGCATCGAAAAACTAACCAATTTTATTACAATTATGTCCAACGATTTACAGTCAAACGAATCAGCAGAAAATAAGAATTATGGTGCCGACAGTATCCAGGTTTTAGAAGGCCTAGAAGCCGTTAGAAAAAGACCTGCCATGTACATTGGCGATGTAGGCTCAAAAGGGCTTCACCATCTAGTGTATGAGGTAGTCGATAACTCTATCGATGAGGCCTTAGCTGGCTATTGCTCCCATATTGAAGTAGCTATTCACGAGGACAACTCTATCAGCGTTCAAGACAATGGTCGTGGTATTCCCACAGCCATGCATACGAAAGAGAAGCGTTCGGCCTTGGAAGTAGTTATGACTGTTCTACATGCAGGGGGTAAATTTGATAAAAATACCTACAAAGTTTCTGGTGGATTACACGGTGTAGGTGTGAGTTGTGTAAATGCATTAAGTAAAAAATTATTAGTAACCGTTGAAAGAGAGGGTAAAATATTTGAACAAGAATATGCCATCGGCGCACCTCAATATGCAGTTAGAGAAGCGGGTACTAGCGATAAAACAGGAACACGTGTTCACTTCTGGCCTGACTTAACCATCTTTCAAGAGTCGGTGTATAAAAGAGAAATTTTAGAAAGTCGTTTACGCGAGCTTTCTTATTTGAATAAAAGAATTAGCATTACTATAACAGATTTAAGAGAGAAAGACGAGACAGGAAATTTCTATACTAAGAATTTTTATAGCGAAGGGGGTATTGTGGAGTTTGTGCAAATGCTAGATAAAAACGGAAATAGAAATCCGATTATTTCTCAACCCTTATATGTAGAAGGATTAGACGAGGCTTCCAATGTAATGGTAGAAGTAGCCTTAACCTACAATGACGATTTTAAAGAAAACATTTTCTCTTATGTAAACAATATCAATACCATTGAAGGGGGTACGCACGTAACGGGTTTTAGAACTGCACTTACACGTGTATTCAAAAGCTATGGTGATAAAGAAGGTTTATTTGAAAGAGCTAAAGTAACTGTTGAAGGAGATGATTTCAGAGAAGGCTTAAGCGCTATTATTTCTGTAAAAGTACCAGAACCTCAATTCGAAGGTCAAACAAAAACTAAATTAGGTAATAGTGAAGTGAGTGGTGTAGTGCAAACTACCGTTTCTCGCGTATTAGAAGCTTATTTAGAAGAGAACCCAAAAGAAGCTAAGTATGTAATCTCAAAGATTATTTTAGCTGCCCAAGCGCGTGTAGCTGCTAAGAAAGCGCGTGATATGGTTCAACGTAAAACGGTACTTACTGGTGGTGGCCTACCTGGTAAATTGGCCGATTGTTCTGATAGAGATCCTGAAAGATGCGAACTATACTTAGTCGAGGGAGACTCTGCGGGCGGAACAGCTAAGCAAGGTCGCGATAGAGGTTATCAAGCTATTTTACCTTTACGTGGTAAAATCTTGAACGTAGAAAAAGCCATGGAGCATAAGATTTACGAGAATGAGGAAATTAGAAATATGTATACAGCTTTGGGTGTAACAGTAGGCACACCCGAAGATCCTAAAGCATTAAACATTGCGAAGCTTCGTTATCATAAATTAATTATCATGACCGATGCCGATGTGGATGGATCTCACATCGCAACACTTATTCTTACTTTCATTTTCAGATACATGACCGAGCTTGTTCAAAACGGATACGTATACATTGCGCAACCTCCTTTGTACTTAGTGAAAAGAGGTAAAGAACAAGAATACGCCTACAGCGAAGAACAAAGAAAAGCATTAGTTATAAAATTAGGTGGTGGTAAAGAAGACGCCGTAACTATTCAACGTTACAAAGGTTTGGGAGAGATGAACGCAGATCAATTATGGGAAACTACCATGGATCCAGCGCGCAGAACCCTTAAACAAGTAACCATTGAAAGTGCTGCAGAGGCCGATCGTATCTTTAGTATGCTGATGGGTGACGATGTAGCTCCTAGAAGGGAATTCATTGAAACACATGCCAAATACGCCAAAATTGATGCTTAAACCCCTGATTTAATACGTTTTTTGGCCATTTTAACAAAAAATCAAGCCTTTCCGTAAATGAATCACAATAAATAACCTACTTTCAATTAGAAATATTCACTTTAAAATTTATACAAAATGGACACTTCAAAAATGATTAAAGCATATTGCTTAAAAACAAAAGAAAAAAATGTACCAATGCATGACGCTGTCATCACAAAAACTGCAAGAGGCGGTTATATGGCAGGTGGTAATGATGGTAAAGGAAATAAAATGGCAGCCATTTTAAGCGAAACAAATGCGCTAAAGGCAATCGCTGATGGTGTTGCTAAAAAAGGATTCTAGTAAACTTGGTTTACCACAAAAAAGCCCTTTCGTTCATTCGAGAGGGCTTTTTTGTGGGCTAAAGAATTGAAATAAGTTTACACCTGCGCTGGGAAAACACCAGCATGTATTTTTTCTAAGATTGTATAGCAGTGCTGCATCGACTGCACTTCTTTAATAATGAGAATAAAGCTTCTACCCACTTGTTTGAAATGCGCTTTATTCATGTTCTTTTGCGCATAGTCTAGTAACTGTTTAAAAGTCTCAGATTCAAAATAAGGTGAATCGGGTCTATTAATGAAAAAGCATCTTAAGGTTTGGTCTTTCAAAGTCATTTTTTCAAAACCTAATGCAATAGCAATACGTCTGCAACGAATGGTCATAAATAAATCATGCACACTACTAGGCAAAGGACCAAAACGATCCACTAATTCTGTTTGCATAAGCACAAGCTCCTCATCATTTTCTGATTGATCCATTCTTGTATACAAGGATAAACGCTCTCCAATATTTTCTACATAACTATCTGGAATCATAATTTCCAAATCGGTATCAATGGTGCAGTCTTGCACAAAATCATCTTGCTTGCTAATCTCTTCTTCAAATAAGTCTTTAAAGTCGGAGCGTTTTAATTCACGCACCGCTTCAGCTAAAATTTTCTGATACATTTCAAAACCAATCTCCGCCATAAATCCACTCTGCTCACCGCCTAATAAATTACCTGCACCGCGAATATCTAAATCGCGCATGGCTATCTGAAACCCGCTACCGAGCTCGCTAAACTGCTCTAGGGTTTGTAATCTTTTTCTAGAATCATCGGGCAGGGTACTAATAGGAGGTGCTAATAAATAACAGAATGCTTTTTTATTACTACGCCCCACCCTTCCTCTTAATTGATGCAAGTCACTTAAGCCAAATTGATGTGCATTGTTTATGATAATGGTATTTACATTCGGAATATCTACCCCACTTTCTACAATATTGGTACAAACTAGTACATCATACCTTTTTTCAATAAAGTCTAATATTTTTTCTTCTAACTGATGTCCTTCTAATTGTCCATGCGCATAACCAATGCTAATATCAGGACAAAGCTTCTGAATCATCTCACACATTTCCGCCAAGCCTTGCACTCTATTGTGAATGAAAAATACTTGGCCACCTCTTTCTGTTTCAAAATAAATAGACTCTCTAATAATGTCTTCATGAAATACCTGTACTTCTGTGTGAATGGGTTGTCTATTGGCAGGGGCTGTATTAATAATACTTAAATCACGGGCGCCCATTAAACTAAAATGCAAAGTTCTTGGAATGGGTGTAGCGGTTAAGGTTAAGCAGTCAACATTGGTTCTTAATGTTTTTAATTTCTCTTTATGGCCAACACCAAATTTTTGTTCCTCATCTATCACCATCAATCCTAAGTCTTTGAAATGTACTTCCTTACCTAGTATACCATGGGTGCCTACTAAAATATCAATCTTTCCTTCTTTCAATTTTTCAATGGTTTCTTTTTTCTGTGCCGCGGATTTAAAGCGGTTTAAATAATCAATGGTCACAGGGAAATCTTTTAGCCTATCGGCAAAAGTTTTAAAATGCTGAAAGGCCAAAATTGTGGTGGGCACTAAAACAGCTACTTGTTTACCATCAATGGCTGCCTTGAAAGCCGCTCTCACAGCCACTTCTGTCTTACCAAAGCCCACATCACCACAAACCAGTCTGTCCATGGGCGCAGGGGCTTCCATATCTTTTTTCACATCGGCAATGGCCTTGGCCTGGTCAATTGTTTCTTCATAAATAAAAGAAGCTTCCAATTCATGCACCATATAATTATCGGGAGAAAAAGCAAATCCCACTTGTGCTTTTCTTTGTGCATATAATTTTATTAAATCAAAGGCAATCAATTTTACTTTCGCCTTGGTCTTGTCTTTTAATTTCACCCAAGCGTCCGAACCTAATTTATTCACCTTAGGTGGTGTGCCTTCCTTACCTGTGTATTTAGATATCTTATGTAAGGAGTTAATATTCACATATAAAATATCACTGTCCTTATAAATAATTCTTACCGCCTCTTGCACCTGTCCATTCACGTCTATTTTTTGCAGCCCACTGTACACACCCACTCCATGGTCAATATGGGTGACATAGTCTCCCGGTTGTAAATCACGCAAGGTTCTTAAAGTAATGGCCTTGCTTTTGCTATAGGCTTGTTTTACTTTGTATTTATGATAACGTTGAAAAATTTGGTGATCGGTATAACAAACTAATTTATGGTCATGGTCTATAAAGCCCTCATGAATATTTTTAACAATGGGCGTAAACTTAATTTCCGTTTTTAAATCGGTGAAAATAGCATGTAAGCGTTCTAATTGCTTGGCTTGTTCTGCAAATAAAAATAAATGATAGCCCTTTTTCTCAAGGTCTTGCAGGTTGGCAATTAAATATTGAAATTGTCTATTAAAAGAAGGTTGCGCCTGTGTATTAAAAACCAATTTGTCTTTTGATAGCTGGGCTTGAAAACCCCACTCTAGTATATTTTTTGAAACTAGCTGCAATTCAGTGGCAGCAACTGTTTCAAAGTCCTCCATATGACTCTCTCTTTTGTGAGGGTCGTTTTCATCTACACTATTGGCCTTGCCATGGTGTTCAATAAAATCACCCAAGGCCTCGTACTGATCATTGCCTTTTTGGGAGATGACATTCCAATCTTTCAGCCATATTAAACAGTCCTTGGATAAAAACTCTAGTAAAGGAATTTTTATTTTGTCTTCAAACTGAGTGGTTACATTGGGAATAATATTTACTTGTAATAATTTACGCTCACTTAATTGAGTGGCTGGATCAAAGACCCTAATGCTATCCACTTCTTCTCCAAATAATTCTACACGGTAAGGCTTTTCATTACCAAAAGAATAAATATCAAATATACCTCCCCTTAGTGCAAACTGTCCTGGCTCGTAAACAAAATCGGTGCGCTCAAAACCATAGTCTACTAACTGTTGCATGAGTCCATTTAAATCTAGGCTATCATTGGTTTTTATTTGAATAATATTTTGCTGCAAAGTATTGCGCATAATTACTTTTTCAAACAAAGCTTCGGGATAAGTCACTAAAATTTTCTTATTCCCACCCATGGATATTTTTGTCAAGGCTTCTGTTCGAAGCATTACATGCGAAGGGTTTAATAAACTAAAATTATGTGGGGTTTTATAAGAGGAAGGAAAATAAAATAAATCCATTGCCTCTGTTACACTTTCAATAGAATTATAAAAATAAGCCGCTTCTTCTGCATCATTTAAAACCACTAAATGATTTAGTTGATTGGTTTTTGCATGCGAAAAAATAGTTTGTAAAACAAAGGCTACAGAGGAGCCTTGTAAGTTTTGTAAAAAGATTTGAAAGGGCTTTTCTTCCTGCTGGGACATAGCTATCCTGTCCGCCAAATTATTTAGGAGGGGGGAATTTTCAAAAGGCTCAAACAGAGATTGCTCATTCATAGATCACCCCGCAAAGATACATGCCAATTTTATAAATTGACTCAAGGATTAGAAGAGATTTAGGCCTTAAAGTTAAACAGGAACCTTAGTGAGCATAAATGGCCCTTTCAATACTATGCAACAAGTCTAAATACAAACATTTTTCTATATTATTTATCCCTTATTTATAGGCATTAATAAGAAAATTATGCAGAATTCATTGTAATTTTAAAGCACCTAAATACCTCATAATCCTACCCTTTTCGTATGAAGCATTTTTTATTATTATCTATTTTTTTATTTTCCATAAGCCTTATTAGTCATGCGCAAAATGAAACACAAAAAATTGCTTTATTAAATAGTGCTAAATATTTTGAAATAAAATCAAGAGCGAACTATACAGAAGCTATTCTTAAAGCCAAAGAAAATGGCTGGCCTATTCGTTATAAGAGTAAAAATAATGCAAGTTCAAATTTAGTGGGCATAGATGCCTTTGGACAACCTAAATACCTCACTACTTTTGCCGACCCTATACAAGCCATAAGTATTAATGCTAATAAAGTTTGGCCTGGTGGTATTTTGGGATTTAATTTAAGTGGCGCTAGTAGTATCATGACCAATAGAATTGGCATTTGGGATGAAGGCGTGCCTCGTCCTACCCATGTTGAATTTGATGGAAAAGTAGTAGAAAAAGACAATGCTACTAAAACAGTGAGTCATAGCACACATGTAGCAGGTATTATGTTTAGCAAAGGTGCGAATGCACTTGCAAAAGGAATGGCCTATGGAGTTAAAGGCGCTTATTCTTATGACTGGTTTGATGACGAATCAGAAATGGCTGCTGCCGCTGCAAATGGTTTATTGATTTCTAACCATTCTTATGGAAACATTGCAGGCTGGGATTATAACGACGATTCTACAAGATGGGAATACCATGGAAAATGGAATGAAAAAGAAGATTATAAGTTTGGTTATTATGATGATGGCGCACAAGCCATGGATTCTATCGCCTATAATGCGCCCAATTATTTAATAGTAAAGTCTGCAGGTAATACGCATGCAAGTACCGGACCTAAAGTGGGCGATACTTATTGGAGACGCGATGAGAAAGGCAAATGGTATGACGCAGGAAAAAGACCCGATAGTTTAAGTAGCAATAATGCCTACGAGACACTACCCATGGATGTGAATGCAAAAAATATTTTAACAGTGGGTGCTGTTACTGGTATCGCTTCTGGTTATTCAAAAAAAGAAGATGCTATCATGACTAGCTTTAGCAGTTGGGGCCCGACAGATGATGGCCGTATTAAACCCGATATTGTAACAGATGGTCAATCGGTTTATTCAACAACCAATGCAAGCGATTCTAGCTATGCATATTCTAGTGGCACTTCTATGGCCTCTCCAGGTGCAGCAGGTTCCTTATTTTTATTACAAGAATTGAGTCAGCAAATTGTACCCAATAAATTTATGCGCTCTGCCACTATTAAAGGTTTAGCCATTCACACTGCTAACGAAGCAGGTTTATTTCCAGGTCCTGATTATAAATTTGGTTGGGGTTTACTCAACATTGGAGAAGCCGCTACTGTATTAAGTAATGCACTTACCAATAAGAATAGTAGCACAAGCGTGGATTTAGTATATGAAAATGTTTTAGAAAATAAAGCCTCTTATTCAGTGAGCGTGATTGCCTCAGGCAATAAACCCTTAAAAGCAACCCTTGCTTGGACAGATGTCAAAGGAGATATTGAAACAAGCTTAAATGATACTACCCGTCGTTTAATAAATGATTTAGATTTAAAAATTACAAAAGACTCTACTACTTACTTCCCTTGGAAATTAAATCCAAAAATACCAGACGACCCTGCATCAAGACAAATTAATTCGGTAGACAATCTAGAGAAAGTGGAAATCGATTCCACCTTAGTAGGCACTAGCTATACTATAACAGTGAACCATAAAAATAATTTAGTAAGAGGTCAGCAAGCATACTCATTAATAATTAGTGGCGCAGGTGGAACTGCATACTGTTTATCCTCTGCCACTTCTGCGGCAGGTACTAGAATGGATAGTGTAACCATTGCTGGCAAGGTATTTGCCAACACTGGCACCAAACAATATATTGACAATAGCAATATTATTATAAATGCAGAGTCCAATGGTACACTACCTATTAGTATAAAATTAGGTAGCACAGACGCATCCGATAATACAAGATTTTTAAAAGTTTTTATTGATTATAATAACAATGGCGCTTTTGAAGATACTGAAACAGCTTTAGCAAGTGCTGCATTAAAAAATGGAACCTATACAGGCTTAATTACTTTTCCTTCTAATTTAGTCATTGGAAAAATTACCAAACTTAGAATTGTGGTAACTGAAACCGATGCCAGCGCTAATGTAAAAGCTTGCGGCAATTATACAAGCGGAGAAACACAGGACTATACTTTAAAAGTGATTAATCCTACGAATGATTTACAAGTTACAGAAATTGTAAACCCCATTGCAGGTTTAGCAAAAAGAGATAACCAATATATAACTGCAAAAATTGCAAACCTTGGATCGACTGCACAAACAAATTTACCATTAAGTTTAGTGGTGAAAAAAGGAAGTACCACTATTTTATCTATTAATGAAATATTTACAGGTCGCTTAACTGGTCAAGAAACTATGAACTACACTTTTCAAAAGCCTATTGATATTGAAGCTGACCAAACTTATACATTTACCGCCTCTGTCAACTTAGCTAGCGATCAGCAAAAAGGAAATAATAGCATAAGCGCTACTATTGTTAGCGCTGCGGCCATAGCTGCCCCAGTAGCCACTGCCACTAATTGTAATGGCTCATTAACCTTAGCTGTTTCATCCCCAAGTGCGACTGCCAATTATATATGGTATGATAGTGCAAATTTGCAAAACCCGATTGCAGTGGGTGCTAGCCCAGCAGGCAGCACTAGCACTAAAAATAAATTATATGTTACACAAGGTTATCAATCGGTTGTAGGTCCATTAACCAATACAACATTAGGTAGTGGTGGCGGGTACAATAATTTTGCCGGTAATTTTGTAAAAATAAATGCAGGTGGCCCACTGAATATTGAAACTGTAAAATTATATACAGGCTATCCTGGTAAAGTGGATTTTATCTTAGCCAGTTTTGGTTCTTTTTCTGCAGATGGAACATCTTATACTTACTACCCTTTGCAAACCACTTCTTTAAATGTGCCCGCAAGTAGTCCTTCACCCATAGCCGCGGCTAGTTCTGCAGGTACGCCTTATGTAGAAGGTGATACAGGGAGAATTTATGCACTTAATTTAAAAATTGCACAAGCAGGTGACTATATCATTATCATTAAATGCGATAGTGCCACTGTATTTAGAAATAGTGGTTTAAAAGACCCTACCTATCCCATTGGGCCAAGTAAAATATTTAGCTATACGGGCAATAGTGTACAAACAGCCTCTGGTAACTATCAAAATTATTTCTACTTTTTTTATAGCACTCAAATTAATACAGGTGATGCTATGAGTGCCGCTACAGAAGTGCCCGTGAAAACTTCTGAGAAACCCAGCTTCATTTTTACAGACACTACCTTAAAATCTACTAGCGCTGCCACTTACCAATGGTATTTAAATGACGAAACCATTGTAGGGGCTACCAATCAAAATTATCGTCCCTCTACCAATGGCATGTATAAAGTGGCTACAAAATTAGGAACCTGCACTTCTGTTTCAGATAGTAGGCTTATTATGGTCACGGCTATTGAAGAAGCGCCTGTCAAAGAAATTGGCTTAAGAATTAGCTCAGACGACAATATTGAGAACATGATTAAAGGAAGTAGCTTTTTTGTACAGTTTAGTAATATTCAAACAGAAGGTATTACCTTAGATATAATGAACTTAATGGGTAATAATGTTTTTCATAAAGAAAATTTAATTAATCAAAGAAGCCCACAAAAAATAAATATAAATAACTTAACAACTGGCGTTTACTTTGTTAAAATTTATGCCAATAAAAAGGTATATGTTCAACGAGTATTCGTAACCAATAATTAAAACTTACGATTATGGCACTAGAATGGATGGAAGCAGTTCTCACTAAAATAGAGAATGAGACTCCCAATACGAAAAGATTTTATTTTGAAATTCCAAGCATAGAGAAATTTGATTTTATACCTGGACAGTTTGTTACTTTAGATTTGCCTATTCATGAGCAAAAAAATAAAAGATGGAGAAGCTATTCCATTGCCTCAGAACCTAATGGTACCAATACTTTTGAACTAGTGATTGTTTTGTTGGAAGGCGGATTAGGTACAACTTACTTATTCAATGAAGCCAAAGTGGGTACTAATATTACTTTAAGAGGACCGCAAGGTGTATTTGTACTTCCTAAAAACTTTGAAAACGATGTGTATTTTATTTGTACAGGAACTGGTATTGCACCATTCAGGTCAATGATAAGATATATACACGAACATAAAATTGCACACAATAATATTCACCTCATTTTTGGCTGTCGTAAATTTGAAGATGGTTTATATATTGATGAATTAAAAGAATTAGAAGCAAAAGAACCAGGTTTTCATTTTCACCCTTGCTATTCTAGAGAAACAGCAGTACCAGCGGGCTCCCATATAGGATATGTTCACCCCGTTTACCAAGAATTATTGAAAGAAAACAAAGAGACAGCCCATGTTTGGTTATGCGGTTGGAAAGCTATGATTGATGATGCACGTAAAAATATGACCGACTTAGGGTTGGATAAAAAGCAAGTGCATTTTGAATCATTTGGTTAGAAAACTTCGTCATTCAAAATACTAATTTTTCGCTCGCTCTGCC
>CAITGN010000270.1:0-3659 GCA_903891965.1 uncultured Bacteroidota bacterium | reverse complement strand
GGAAAATTAAAGGGTAAATCATCAATATAGAATGAAAGCAGGGTTTGTAAACATATTTGGAAGGCCAAATGCCGGTAAAAGCACTTTACTGAACGCCATTATGGGCGAGAAAATGGCTATTGTCTCATCCAAAGTACAAACTACCCGTCACCGTATTAAGGCCTTTTTAAACAAGGAAAACGAGTACCAGATTATCTTTTCAGACACACCTGGTATTATCGACCCTAAGTACAAGCTGCACGAGAAAATGATGGGGGCTGTGAAAAGCGCCTTGGAAGATGCGGATGTGGCTTTATTAATGGTGGATATGCGTGACGATATCAAGGAACTAGATGAATTATTTGCTTCTTTAAAGCTAAAAGTACCCTGTGTGGTGGTCTTAAATAAGTCCGATTTGGCAGTGGGCACCCAGGTAAAAGAGGCGGTGGCCTTTTTTAAAGAGAAGTCTTACTGTACTAAAACTATTTCAGTTAGTGCGTTGAATAAGAGCGATATAGATAGGTTATTGAAACTTGTTATTGAAATGATTCCTGAAGGAGTTCCTTTCTATAGCGAGGACGATTTAAGTGATTTACCCACTAAGTTCTTTGTAAGTGAATTAATTCGGGAGAAGATATACCAGCTATTTGGAGAAGAGATTCCTTACCATACCGCAGTGCTGGTGAATTCATTTAAGCAGCAGCCCTTATTAATTAAGATACAGGCCGATATTATAGTCAATAGAGAAACCCAAAAGGCTATAATTATAGGTGAGAAGGGGAAGATGATTAAGGAAATTGGTACTTTAGCAAGAAAGGATATTGAGGATTTTATAGGCTCAAAAGTGTACCTGGAATTGTTTGTGAAAGTGAAGCCTAAGTGGAGAGACAATGAGACAAAATTAAAAGAATTTGGATACTAAGTAATTGGATTGTCAATATTTAGTTAATATATTGATAATGAATAAATTAAAATAGTATAATTGAATATTAAATATACATTATTATGAGCTATACAGTGGCTATTGTTGGAAGGCCAAACGTAGGAAAAAGCACTTTGTTTAATCGTTTCTTAGAGGAGCGTAAAGCCATCGTGGACGATATTAGCGGTGTTACTAGAGACCGTCAATACGGGGTAACTGAATGGGCGGGTAAAACCTTTAACGTAATTGATACGGGTGGTTTTGTACCCGATTCTCGAGATATGTTTGAAACCGAAATTCGCAAGCAGGTAAAGATTGCTATTGAAGAGGCGAACTCTATCATATTCATGGTAGATGCTGCGGTAGGTTTGACCGATTTAGACGCTTCTATGGCCGATATGCTTAGAAGAAGTACTAAGCCTGTTTATGTGTGCGTGAACAAAGTAGATAATTCAACTAGAGCTTTAGAAGGTACCGAGTTTTACGGAATGGGCTTTGAACATAACTATTTTATAAGTTCTATTTCAGGAAGTGGAACAGGCGAACTTTTAGACGCCGTTACCAACGATATCAAGATCAAAGAAGTAAGTAATGACGATGAAGAAGTAGCAGAGGGCGAGGAAGAGCCATTGGCCATTCCAAAGATTGCCATTATGGGACAACCCAATGTAGGGAAGTCTAGTTTATTGAATGCCATGATTGGTCAGGATAGAACTATTGTGAGTGATATTGCAGGCACTACGCGCGATACCATTCATACGCATTATACCATGTTTCAAAAGGAATTTATTCTAATTGATACAGCAGGTATTCGACGTAAGAATAAGGAGAAAGACGATCTTGAATTTTACTCCATTATTAGAGCCATTAAGGCCATGGACGAGGCCGATGTATGTTTACTAGTGGTAGACGCTACTAAAGGTGTAACGGCCCAGGATTTAAGCATATTTAGCCTTGCATCTAAGAAGGGTAAGGGAATTATTGTATTGATAAACAAATGGGATTTAATAGATAAGGAAACCAATACCGCTCGTGACTATGAAAAAGTAGTGAAGGACAAGCTGGCTCCTTTTACCGATGTGCCCGTGTTATTCATATCAGCTATAGAAAAAACCCGCATATTTAAAGCGATTGAACTGGCCTTAGAAGTCTATGAAAATAAGCACCGTAAAGTGCCAACTTCTAAGCTCAACGATATTATGTTGAAGGCTATTCTTAAATACCAAGCCCCTGTTGTAAGAGGCCATGTGATTAAGATTAAGTTCGTATCCCAGCTACCAACCAGGGTGCCTAGCTTTGCCTTTTTTACCAATTTCCCAGATGATATTAAGGTTCCTTATCGTAACTACCTTGAAAATCAATTAAGAGCGAATTTTAAGTTTACAGGGGTGCCTATTAGGGTCTATTTTAGGAAGAAGTAGAATTAGCTCTGTTTAGGTGTAGAATTAGAACGGTGTGTAAAAAATTAATCTTAAAATTTGGCATATTTAAAGGGTATGGCTATCTTCGCCCTCGTATTTTTGATACTAAACTTAAAAAAACCAAAAAATGAAAAAAGTTATCGCAATTTTCGCTATCGCTGCACTAGCTGCTTGTGGTGGTGCTTCTACTGAAGCAAAAACTGACACTGCTGTTGCAACTGTTGATACAGCTGCTGCTGCAACTGTTGACACTGCTGCTGCTGCAACTGTTGATACTACAGTTAAAGCGAAGTAATTTTAGAAGTTTATAAACTTCTTGCAAGAAGGTCCTTCCCAATAATATTGGGGAGGATTTTTTATTTTAGGCATTTCTAGATCCATAGTCAATTATTGGTTTTTGGCATCAATATTGTCTTATAAGGGTATACCTTAGTAAAACTAGGTTTTGACCAAGGTGCTATGTCATTTTGACTTTAATTTAAATTGTATAGAGAGTGGATAAGACGTTTTTGTTTAAGGGGGAAGAAGATAATGAGTTTATACCTTTATTTTCATTTAATGAGCAGGGGGAAGAGAATGAGCCAGAAATGGTGATTGATTCATTACTACCCATTCTGCCACTTCGAAATACGGTCCTATTTCCGGGCGTAGTGATTCCTATTACTGTAGGAAGAGATAAAAGCATTCAAGCCGTAAAGGCTTCTTATAATAAGGATAAATTAATTGGGGTGGTTTCTCAAAAGGATGGCAATATTGAGGATCCTACACCGGCCGATCTTTGTCAAATTGGTACCGTTGCAAAAATCATTAAAATGATTAAGATGCAAGACGGAGGTACCACTATTATTATTCAAGGGAAAAAGCGTTTTGAATTATTGGAGATGAAAGAAGAAGATCCTTTTTTCAAAGCCAGTGTAAAAGTATTGGTAGAAGATAAAGTAGATAAAGAGAATCAAGATTTTCAAGCCTACTTATCTAATATAAAAGATTTAGCCACTCAAATTATTCAGTTGTCTCCTAATTTTCCATCGGAGGCAGCCATGATTTTAAAAAATATTGAAAGCCCTTTATTTCTTATCAATTTTGTAAGTAGTAATTTAAGTGTAGATGTAAATGATAAGCAAGCCTTATTAGAGCAACACAATATCAAGCTTAGGGCAGAAAAATTAATTCAGTTTTTACAACAAGAATTACAATTTGTTGAATTAAAAAATAAGGTGGCCAACAAAACGCGCACCGAAATAGATAAGCAACAACGCGATTACTTTTTACAACAACAATTAAAAAGTATTAAGGATGAATTAGGCGGAGACCCCAATGAGCGCGAAGTGGCGGAG
>CAITGN010000269.1:0-6348 GCA_903891965.1 uncultured Bacteroidota bacterium | reverse complement strand
TATTATTAGTGCAAATATATTACCTATACTATCTGCTAATATGTCAGCAATATCGAAACTCCGACTAGGCACAAATAATTTTTGATAAAACTCTAAAAAAATACCATATACAATACATAATATAATTGCTATAATTTGTGTTCTTTTATTCTTCAAATGCTTTTTATTACTTTTTTTGAAATACAACAATATAGTATAACTCAAAATAAAAAATAGTAAAATATGAACTATTTTATCAACTTTAAAATTGTATGTAAAACTATTTTCTGCCGGTAATTTATTTCCAGGCAAGCTCATTATTATAAATATAATTATTATTTCAAAAATGACCCAAACTAAAGTTTTAAATGAATTTGTCATAATGGATTAATGAACCAACTGACTATATGCCTCACTGGTTAATAAAGCTTCTACATCAGCAGTATTTACTACAGTTACTTTCACCATCCATCCTGCGCCATAAGGATCGGTATTCACTAATTCTGGTTGTGCAGTTAAAGCAGGGTTCACTTCTAAGATAGTACCCGACACTGGTAAAAATAAATCACTCACTGTTTTTACGGCTTCTACTGTTCCGAATACGGCTTCAGCAGAAAGCATTTTTCCTACAGTATTAATATCAATGTATACAATATCCCCCAATTCGCCTTGTGCGAAATCGGTAATACCAATAGTGGCAGTATTGCCTTCTAATTTAATCCATTCGTGGTCCTTTGTGTAACGTAAGTCGGCTGGGAATTGCATAGTTTATTTTTTATTGATGCAAAGATTCATAAAAAACACTAAAAAAACAATGAGCTAGAAGCTATTGTTTTCAAAATAGAGTAATATATGGTCTTTTAAAAATCCTTCTTGTTCTATGAGGTCCATGGTAGGTAGGCCCTTTAATTGCTTAAAATGAGGCCAGCCCTCTTCATCCAGACCTTCCAGTATATAATAGCCACTGCTTGCAAGTATCTTACAAATAGCTACATGCATGAGGTCCTGCTTCTGTTCCTTGCTAATTTTTTCAATTAAAAAGCCCGTTTCTTGCAGCCCAATGAGAAATAATATCGATTCCACATCGGGTTTCTTTCCGAAGCGGTCCATCAGTTTTTTCTCTAAATCCCACCACCTGGTCTGAAAATCGTCATTTATAGAGGCCATATCCTTTTTTCAATTTATGGGGCAAAGGTAGGGGATATCTAGGCGTAGTACAATGCTTTGATTATCTTTGCTAAAATTTGACCCGATGTTACAAGTGAGTTTTTTACGCCAAAACAAAGAAATAGCTAAGCAGAAATTGGCTATTAAGCATTTTGCTAATTTGGATTTGGTAGATACCGTGATTGCCATGGATGACGAAAGAAAGCAATTACAAGCTTCTTTTGATGAGATGCAAGCCAAGGTGAATGCGGCTTCCAAAGAAATTGGGGGCTTAATGGCCAAGGGTGAAAAAGAGCAGGCTGAAAACTTAAAAAACGAAGTAGCGGGTTTAAAGACTCAATTAGATCCCCTTAAAATAAAGATGGCCGAAGTGGAATTGCAATTACAAAACACCATTGTACAATTCCCTAACCTGCCGCATGACTTAGTGCCTAAAGGGAAAACACCAGAAGAGAATGAATTAGTGAAGCAAGGGGGTGAAACACCTACACTACATGCAGGCGCTCAAGCACACTGGGATTTAATTAGCAAATACAATTTAGTCGATTTTGAAACCGGTTCTAAAATTACCGGTAGTGGTTTTCCTTTATATATTGGCAAGGGTGCTAAATTTCAAAGAGCCTTGGTACAATATTTTTTAGATTTTAATATTGCTGCAGGCTATACAGAATATTTACCTCCTTTTATGGTGAATGAAGCTTCTGCTTTCGCCACTGGTCAACTACCTGATAAAGAAGGACAAATGTACCATGCCACTGCAGATAATTTTTATTTAATTCCAACAGCAGAAGTGCCTGTTACCAATATTTATAGAGATGTGGTTTTGAAAGAAGCAGAGCTTCCACTTCAAATGACCGCTTATTCTCCTTGCTTTAGAAGAGAGGCAGGTAGTTTTGGAAAAGATGTGCGCGGATTAAATAGAGTACATCAATTTGAGAAAGTAGAAATTATACAAATTGTACATCCCGATAAAAGTGATGCAGTGTTAAATGAAATGGTGGCGCACGTTGAAAAATTATTAGTGAGCCTGGGTTTACAATATCGTATTCTAAGATTATGTGGAGGAGATATGGGATTTGCTTCTGCCATTACTTATGATTTTGAAGTGTATAGTGCTGCTCAGCAGAGATGGCTAGAAGTAAGTAGTGTTTCTAATTTCCAATCTTATCAAACCTATAGAATGAAATGTCGTTTCAAGGATGCAGCTGGTAAAATTCAGTTTGCACATTCTTTAAACGGAAGTTCATTGGCCCTTCCAAGAATTTTTGCAGCCATTGTAGAAAACTACCAAACTGAAGCGGGTATTGCCCTTCCGAAGGTATTGCAATCTTATTTCGGTGCTGAAAATTTAGTGTAAACTTTATAAGACTTAGCTAATTTACTTATCTAAGTATAATCATAATTAAAAAGCCCTCCGATGTATCGGGGGGCTTTTATGTTCACCAAAAATCAACAAAACCAAATCAACGAGTTTTTATAGGGGGAACTATTTTTTCAAAATCTGCTTTGAAATCTTAAACCTATTGCATACGGGAATAAAGAAAAATGACTTTGATTTTTATCGAATAAATTAATTGAACCATAGGAGCCGTATAATCTTATACCACTAATTCCTAATTCACCAATGGTGGCAAATCTCCAGTTATTCAATTCGAAATTGCCATCATATTTTTGCTTGCCTCTTTCGGCACTAATTTGTTTGTCTCTTGCATCTACTAAATACCCTGCACTTAAACCTATACTTGCATAAAAACCTTTACGGCTATAGGGGTTGGGTTGAAGGTTTAATTGAACAGGTACTGTTAAGTATTTTGTGAATAGTTTATTTTTTCTAAAATTAACATCGTCCATGAACACCGTTTTACCAGGTTCATTTCTAAAACTTATGGGTTGTTCAAATCTGAAATTGAACATTTCAAAACCTACTCCGTATTTTAAATTTATTTTATGTTGATAGAGATTTAATTTTTGTTGTACAATCCAAAGATTAAAATTGCTTGACTTTCTATTGTCTAATTTTAAGTTATTTGAATTCACCGCATACTTACTATAAGGTAGGCCAGGGTATATAGCTAAATAAGCCATTTGAGGTGACTCGTCTCTATAATTCGCATAGCCTAAATCAAAAGAGAACCAATTAGTAGTTACATTTTTTAATTTTTTAGGAGCGCGTTCAATACTAATACGGGTATTATCAAAATCGCCATGCTCTATCATTGATTCCCAGTCTTTTTTATTGTTACTGTCTTGTGATTTAATAATATTTAATCTACCTAGTCTTACAGTGTCATCATTTACAGACAAGAAGGTATCTTTTTTAATTCTACCATTGGTGATATTTATACTGGTCCCATAAAGCCTATTTCTTTTTCTATTATAATAACTATTATTATCATAGTCATTATTGCGACCGCCTTGTTTTTTTACAATAATCATATTACCAATGGTAATGGTATCATTTGCTCTGTAACTACTATCGGATACTATTTTAAAATTAGTTCTTGAACTATCGTTTTGCGCCGTAGCTGAAAAGCTGAAGGCCATTAAGAAGCAAGCCGTTAATATTGTAATTGTTTTTTTCATATTTATTTTTCTTTTTCTATTTTATTTCTTTTAAGTAGCGCTGAAACTCTTCTAGTAATACCCCTAAAGGCGGCACCATCAATTTCGAGCATACCAATACTAATGGTTCTGTCTTCCTCTTCTGTATCAATTTCTTTATAATTAGTAGGAAGGCTAGGTATTGATTTTTCTTCTTCAGTAGCCTTTGTTTCCATAGCAGTTGCACTTATCTTACCTTCATTGAATTTGGCTACTAATATATTTTGGCTATCATTTTCTCTACTAGTTCGGCTAAGACCCTCAGTTGTATTAATAATATTTGTGTTCATATTATTATTTACTATGGCTTGATCTTCAAAGCCAGCTTGATTAGCAGTAGCAGACTCGGCTATAGTATTGTTGGTGGTATTAATTTTATTTACAGAAGCCTCCAGTGCATTGTCAGGCAATATCGTATTCTCAGTCTGTTTTGAATTAGTAGAAGAATTATTGGCAGAAACAAATGAGGCTTTTTCTTTTAATGCTGTATTAGTTTTAAATAGCTGAATTCCAATAAAGAAAATAAATAAAGCAGCAATAGCAAAGGAAGCCCTCATTAAATTAGGTGTAAATATTATTTTACGAACAGGAGCTTCTTTTCTATATAAAGTTTTTTTAAAATTTATATCTAGGCTGGCCTGCATTTCTGGGAAACGGTATAAAAATATTTTATCCTCCATTTCTATATTAGGCGCATGCGGTTTTGCTTTTTCAAAAAGGGCTAGCTCTTCTGCATATTTTGGTTCATTCAAGACAAAAGCATCTACGGCCGCTCTTTCGGCAGCATTTAATTCATTGTCAATATATGACATGAAAAAAGTTTCGTAGTTGTTTTTGTTTATCATATTATTAAGCACTCATTTTTTCTACATGAGTTAATTTATTTTTTAAAATTAACCTGGCCCTATGCAAATAAACTTTTACTTGTGATTCTGACAATTGCATGATCTCTCCAATTTCTTGGTAAGAATAACCTTCGTAATCTTTTAAAAGAATTAGAGATTTCTGCGTAGGGTTTAAATTGTTAATAGCTTGAAGTAATAATTGCTTTAATTCTGAACTGCCCTGCGAAACTGTTTGAGTATTTTCATCAAAGCTATCTGTCATTACTATCTTATTCTCTTTTCTAAGTTGGTCAATCATTAAATGATAGGCCACAGTAAATAAATAGGACTTGGCCTTTAGGGTTTCCACCTTTTCTCTATTCACCCATAATTTTTCAAAAGAGGTTTGCACAATATCCTTGGCGTCCTCTTTATTTTTACTAATTTTTAGTATAAAGCGGTAGACCCCATCGGAGTAATCATCTACACAAATATTGAATTCTAAATCGGTCATGCTAAGTTGGTCATGTATAAAAAGAAGCTTCTATTAGCATTAAACGAGCACTTGACCTAAATGTTACAGTCAATGGCTTGTTTTAAACGAAAATATATTCGGCTAAAGGGCTTCTAAGCGCTTACTTACTAGTAGTTTATGATCTGCTCTTGGATAGCGGTAGGCAAGGTTCTCCATTCGTATTGTTGGTCTCTTAACTGAGGCTCAAAACCTGCTTCTTTAATAGCTTCCTGAATAGTCTTATAAGTAAATCGGTGAGGCGCTCCAGCGGCACTTACCACATTTTCTTCTAGCATAATGCTTCCAAAATCGTTGGCGCCTGCTTCTAAACAAACTTGTGCAGTGGCTTTTCCTACGGTTAACCAACTTGCTTGAATATTTTTAATATTAGGAAGCATAATTCTACTAATGGCAATCATTCTAATGTATTCTTCCGTAGTGGTTAAATTATGTACTCCTCTAATTTTAGTAAGCAAGGTATCTACATCTTGGAAGGTCCAAGGAATGAAGGCTAAAAATCCTTTGGCATCTTTTGGTTTTCTATCTTGTACTTCACGAATACGCACTAAGTGAATAAATCTTTCTTCTAAGGTTTCCACATGACCAAACATCATGGTCGCACTGGTAGTAATATTTAATTGATGTGCTGCAGCCATGACATCCAACCATTCGTCTGCACCACATTTTCCATTAGACACTAATTTTCTTACACGGTCTACTAAAATTTCTGCACCCGCACCAGGCAGTGAATTCATACCCGCAGCCAACAAGGCTTTCAAGACATCGGTATGACTCATTTTCTCCAGCTTTGCAATATGTGCAATCTCTGGGGGCCCTAGTGTATGTAATTTAATAGTTGGAAATTCTTTTTTAATCTGACTAAATATATCGGTGTAAAAAGCCAAACCTAATTCAGGATGATGACCTCCTTGTAATAATAATTGATCACCGCCCCACTCAATGGTTTCTTTAATTTTTTTGCGGTAAGTGTCCATATCTGTAATATAAGATTCAGGATGTCCTGGTACTCTGTAAAAATTACAGAACTTACAATTCGCAATACAAACGTTGGTGGTATTTAAATTTCTATCTATCTGCCAGGTTACCTTACCATGGGGCACTTGTTTTTTTCTCAATTCATTGGCAATATGACTTAATTCAGTAAGAGGTGCGTTTTCAAATAAAAACATGCCTTCTTCTTTGCTTAAGTGTTCAAAATTCAAGGCTCTTTGGTATAAGGATTCCAGCTGCATAGCTTAGGTA
>CAITGN010000268.1:0-2497 GCA_903891965.1 uncultured Bacteroidota bacterium | reverse complement strand
GTATAGATAGATTGAATGGAACAACTTCTTTAAAAGACGCAGGAAGGTTTACCTTTATGCTAGGGTTTGAACCTGAATAATAGTTATTATAATTTTCATTTCATAAATTATTGAACATGCAATTTAGAAAACAGTTTTTGGTCCTTTTAATTGGACTTGCCAGCTTTTTCACAAGCCAGGCACAAACAAAATATGCAGTAATTAATACCAAGTATATTTTGGATAAAATTCCAGAATATAAGGACGCAGATAAAAAATTAAAAGTATTAGGGGATGGCTGGCAACAAGAAATTGATGCCAAGCAAATGGTCTTGGATAAGATGTACAAAAACTATGAGGCTGAGCAATTTATGCTGTCTGAAGACCTAAGAAAAAAGAGAGAAGATGAGCTTTTTGTAAAAGAAAAAGAATTGAGAGATTTGCAAAAAAAGCGTTTTGGATACGAGGGGGACTTGTTTAAAGAAAGGCAAAAACTAGTTAAACCCATTCAGGATAAGGTATATAATGCAGTCCAAAAAATGGCAGCAGCAAGGGCTTATGACTTCATTTTGGATAAAAGTGAAGGAATTACCATTATATTTGCAGACCCAAAACTGGACAAAAGCGACGACGTTTTAAAGGAATTGGGCATTAACAATTAGACATAAATAATCAAAAAAAGATCAAAAAATAAAACAATATCTTATGAAAAAAGGTTTCTTAGTAGCTGTCATCTTATTTATCGCAGCTTCATTTACAACAAGTGCAACTGCACAAACAAAGATTGGTTACTTTGATGACCAAAGCGTTATTTCTTTATTCCCTGGTATCCAAGAAAAATTAGATACTGTACTTAGATCATACGCACAAGATTCTTTACAAGAAGAGTATAATTACACTTTAAAAGATTATCAAATTAAGGATAGCATCTTTAGAAGAGACTCAGCTGAGTTGTCTAAAAAAGCAAAGGCTTATGAAATGGCTACTACCGATTTAAATAAATTAAAGTATAAGTTAATCAACTGGCAACAATACCAACAAAGTATGATGCAACAAAAAGAGGAAGCTCTTTTATTGCCTTACAGACAAAAAGTAGCTGCTGCTTTAAGCGAAGTAGTTGCAGAAAATAAATACACATTGGTGTTGAAAGCTGAATCATTATCTCCTTATGCACAACCTTCTATTGCAGACAATTTAACAATTCGTGTGGCAATGAAGTTAAAGTTAGCTTTACCTAAGGATGTGGAAGACGCTTTCAAAGCGGCTACAGGCGGTACTGCTACTAAAGCAGCAGCTCCAGCTAAAAAAGGATAATACTTTAATAAAATATTTTTGATAAGAACCTCGTTGTTATGCAACGAGGTTCTTAGTTTTACAGAACAAAGTTTTTAATAGTGTATTCAATTAAATAAATTTTATGCCAGCACCCATTGGTGTCTTTGATAGTGGTTATGGGGGTCTCACCATATTAAAGGAATTGAAAAAACAATTACCTCAGTACGATTATATCTATTTAGGAGATAATGCACGTGCACCCTATGGCACTAGATCTTTTGAAACAGTCTATCAATATACTTTAGAAGCAGTGAATTGGTTTTTTAAGCAAGGTTGTTCTTTAGTGATCATTGCTTGTAATACGGCCTCTGCTAAAGCCCTTCGAAATATTCAGCAATTAGACTTACCGCATATCGATCCTAGCAAAAGAGTACTAGGTGTCATCCGTCCAACCACAGAAGTGTTAGGTAATTTTTCTACGAATCATCAAATTGGCATTATGGGTACCTTGGGTACTGTGCAAAGTGATAGCTATCCTATTGAGTTAGCTAAATTTTTTCCTGACTTGCAAGTCTTCCAACAAGCCTGTCCAATGTGGGTGCCCTTGATCGAAAATGGGGAGTTTGATAAACCCGGGGCAGACTATTTTGTTCAGCAGTACTTAAACGAGCTTTTTAGCCAATCTAAGGGTATCGATACAATTTTACTCGCCTGTACGCATTATCCGCTATTGGAGGCTAAAATAAAGTCCTTTTTACCCTCTGGGATGAGTTTGGTGACACAAGGAGATATTGTGGCAAAAAGCCTAGCAAAATACCTTGAAAATCACCCTGAATTAGCCCAGAAATGCAGCCAGCATGGGCATTTAAGCTTTTATACCACCGATAATGCCAGCAGCTTTGAAAAGCAGGGTAGCTTATTTTTTGGACAAAAAATTGAGGCAAAACATACAGATTTAGCTTAAGAAATGAAAAAATACCCTATTTTTGCCGTCCTTTCACGGGTAGTGGTATGGTGACTGCTATTGAAGTGGAAACAATTTTAAGAAACTAAGCAAGTAAAAGACATCAAATGAAACGTACATTTCAACCACATAAACGTCGTCGTAAATCTGTTCATGGTTTTCGTAAGCGTATGGAATCTGCTAATGGTCGTAAAGTATTAGCAAGCCGTAGAAAGAAAGGACGCAAAAAACTAACTGTATCTAGCGAGAAAGGATTAAAGAAAAATTAATCTAAGGAGT
>CAITGN010000267.1:0-1784 GCA_903891965.1 uncultured Bacteroidota bacterium | reverse complement strand
TTCGTAAGTCTAGCCCAATCATAAAACCTAGCTTTGCGACCACATGAATGCCGGTATACATATTGCATTAGTGGGCAACCCCAATAGCGGAAAAAGTTCTCTTTTTAACGCACTTACGGGTATGCACCAAAAAGTGGGCAATTTTCCGGGCGTTACCGTAGACAAGAAAACAGGCCAAATGCAATTAGCAGGCCAGCCTACTACCCTTATTGATTTACCAGGTACCTATAGTTTTTATCCCAAAAGAGAAGATGAGTGGGTGGCCTATAAAGTGCTGATGGGTGTGGATGAAGAAGTAAAAACAGATTTAATATTACTTATTGCTGATGCAAGTAATTTAAAAAGAAACTTACTTTTTTGTAGTCAAATTATAGATTTAAAAATTCCGGTAGTATTAGCACTTACCATGAATGATTTGGCTGCAAAAAAAGGAATTAAAATTGATATAGCAGGACTACAAGAAGATTTAGGTATTCCTGTGGTAGCAGTTGACGCTAGAAAAAATAAAGGACTTACTGAATTAAAAACGGCTTTAACCAATATTATTCAAACTACGCGCTCAAAAAATCAGGAGAGTTTTATTGATAATAAAAAACTAGCGCCCGCTGCTATTGACGCTTTTAAAAAATTATATCCTACCCATAGCGATTATGCTGCGCTGCATTATTTAATGCATCATGAAACATTTCCTTTAGATAGAGAAATGCAACAAGAGATTGAGCAAATTGAAATTGACAACGATTTTAATCATACCAAAACCCAGGCACAGGAAATATTAGAACGCTATAGTCATATTAGTGAAATAATGAAAACGAGGGTGACTACCCCCGACCCAACTGCCAATAAAAAAAGATCTGAAAAATTAGATTCTATTTTTTTACATCGTGTGGGCGGTTATGCTATTTTACTTTCTGTATTGTTTGTTTTATTTCAATCGGTTTTTTGGATGGCGAAATTTCCCATGGATGGCATTGAATGGATATTTACCCATTTGACTACTTATTTAAACTCAGTGCTACCGGGTGTTTGGTGGGAGGATTTACTAGTGAATGGACTAGTAGCGGGTATTGGAGGCATTGTGGTATTTGTACCGCAAATCATGATTTTGTTTGGACTCATTACTTTATTAGAAGACACTGGTTATATGGCGCGAATTAGTTTTTTAAGCGATAAGCTTATGCGCAAAGCAGGTTTAAATGGAAAGAGTGTCATGCCCATGATTAGTGGTTTTGCATGTGCAGTGCCTGCTATTATGAGTGCCAGAAATATTGAAAATAAAAAAGAGCGACTTCTTACTATTATGGTAACGCCTTTTATGAGTTGCAGTGCAAGACTTCCGGTGTATACTATTTTAATATCGCTGGTGATAGATGATAGAATGTACTTTGGTTTTTTAAGTTTACAAGGACTGGTCATGATGGGTTTATATTTAATGGGTATTGTAATGGCCCTATTGGCTAGTATGGTTTTAAAATGGTTTATAAATATCAAGGAGAAAAGTTATTTTATTTTAGAGCTACCCGTGTACCGTGCGCCTCGTTGGAAAAACATAGGCACTACCATGATACAGAAAGCTGGCATATTTGTAAGAGATGCAGGTAAGGTTATTATTGTAATAAGTATACTCTTATGGTTTTTGAGTAGTTATGGACCTTCGGCTCCTATGCAAAAAATTAATGAAAATTATGCCGCGCAAAAATTAGTGCTTGCAAATAATGAAGCCCTGCAATCTAATAATGAAAATACGAAGACGCTTAAACAAATAGAGAAGCAGTACAGTAGTG
>CAITGN010000266.1:0-4594 GCA_903891965.1 uncultured Bacteroidota bacterium | reverse complement strand
GCGCACAAACTTCTTCTACTTTTTCATCGGCCAATGCTAATACTGCAGCCATAGTAGATGCTTGAATTTCACAAGCTGCTTGCATGGCCTTGGCACGTACACTTACTAATCGTAGCGCATCTTCAAAGCTTAAAGTTTTATTAGCCACTCGTGCACTAAACTCGCCTAAGCTATGACCAGCCACCATATCAGGTGTTATAGCATTTTCTGCAGGTATGGTTAAATAAGCAATAACTGAATGTATAAATATAGCAGGCTGCGTTACATTGGTTTGCTTTAACTGCTCATCGGTTCCAGTGAACATGATATCACTAATGTTGAAGCCCAAAATTTCATTGGCCTTTTCAAACATTTCTTTAGCAGTAGCATTAGTCTCGTATAAATTTTTTCCCATTCCAACAAATTGACTTCCTTGTCCTGGGAATACAAATGCGTGTTTTGACATCTATTGTGTTTTGACAAAAATAAATAAAAAATGGCGAAGTTTACTTCGCCATTTAAATTCAACCTACTAACTAAACCCAAAACCAACTATTCGTTTATATCTATATATTTTAAGAATTCCATCTTCTTTTTCTCCTCTTGAAACTTACCACCAAAAAAGCTTGTAATGGTATTAGAGCTATCGTCCTTTACACCTCTACTAGAAACACATAAATGCTTTGCATCCATCATGACTGCTACATCCTGTGTTTGAAGTACTGTTTGAAGTGCCTTACCAATTTGCATCGTTAAACGCTCTTGTACCTGAGGGCGCTTAGAGAAGTATTCTACTAGTCTGTTCAACTTACTAAGTCCAATTACTTTACCACTGCTTATATAAGCTACATGTGCTTTACCAAAGAAAGGCACAAAATGGTGTTCGCAGTTCGTATAAAAATTAATATTCTTTTCAACCAACATTTCATTGTACTGAAATTTGTTTTCAAACAATGTCATGCTTGGCATATTCGCAGGGTTCAAACCTTGGAATAACTCTTTCACATACATTTTAGCTACACGAAGAGGCGTGCCTCTTAAACTATCATCACGTAAATCCATTCCCAATATTTCCATAATGGCTTTGAAATGTGGTGCTATGGCTGCTATCTTCTCTTCATCAGTGGTGTCAAATGCATCGGCACGCAGTGGTGTATCCACCGAACTTGCTTTATGCTCGTCGCCCATTTCTTCTATCAATAAATTACTTAAATCGATGTGCTCATCTTTAAGCAGGGTAGTCGACAAAGTTTCTTTCTGTTTCATACAACCTAATTTTTAAGTCTAATTCTTTATTAATACGTGGTCTAATTAAATTATAAATAACTATTGCTATATTTTCTGCAGTAGGATTTAAATTTTTAAAAGCGTCAGTATCTAAGTTTAAATTTTTGTGATCAAACCTGGCTACAATTTCTTCTTTAACTATTGTACTAAGCTCTTTGGTGTTAATCACAAATCCTGTGATAGGATCGGGTACTCCATTTACTTGTACAACTAGTTCGTAATTATGTCCGTGGTAATTTGGGTTGGCGCAGGCTCCAAAAACTTTCATGTTTTTTTCATCTGACCAGTCGGCACAGAACAATCGATGTGCAGCATTAAAATGCTCTTTTCTATATACTGCTACTTTTTGTTCCATGATTCCAAATTAAGAGAACGAAGTTACAATATTAATAACGCGCTAGGGCTTGAATTGTTTAATCTTTTATTTATAAAAGTTAAACGTTTAAGGAATTTACCCTTTTTCGATAGAATTTTTCGACAAATTAGCTAGCTATTAGGCCCCAAAATACTCCACATAAATGCGAGGAGTCTCGTATAATTTAATACAGTGCAGTTGCACTTCTGATGGAATATGAGGCTGCAGTTGTTTCCAAATGGCTATGACTAAATTTTCGGTACTGCACATTTGCCCATGCATAAAGGGTACATCTATATTTAAGTTCTTATGATCTAATTCATCAATCACGTATTTATTAATAAGCTGGCTTAACTTTTTTACATCAAATAAAAATCCTGTTTCAGCATCGGGTTCCCCTTTTACCGTTACCAATATTTCATAATTGTGCCCATGCCAATTTTCATTCGCACATGCCCCAAACACTTCCTCATTTTTTTCTTTGCTCCAATTGGGATTCGCTAGCTTATGTGCTGCGTTAAAATGTTCTGCCCTTGTTAAATACACCATGTCTGCATTATTTGCACAAAGATATAAATTTGATGGCCAACTTAACCATTTTTAAGAGGCCTTTCCCGACCTTTGTCTTATGCGTGTAATTATAACTGCGGCTACCAATGGGGAATGGATGCCCAGCTTCCAAAAAATTAACCCCTCTTTTGCTACCAATAACAAACGTTTTTCGGTGGGCTTTCATGAATCGGGTATTGGCATACTTGCTAGCAGCGTTTCTTTAATGAAAATGTTTGTGCAAGAAACCCCCACCCTTATTATTCAAGTGGGTATATGCGGAAGCTTCGATAAAAAAATTCCTTTGGGTAAAGTGTTTGCAGTAAAAGATGATTTTGCAGGAGATATTGGCGTAATGGAAAATAAAGTTTGGAAAGATTTATTCGATTTGAAATTTGACAAACCCAATGATGCACCTTATGAAAAAAAATCGTTGCCTAACCCTTGGTTAAAACAATACAATGTATTGAACCTTCCTACCAAAAAAGCAGTGACGGTTAATACTATTAGCACCGATAAAAATAAAATAGAATTATATAGTGGCCGTTATAAAGCTTCACTAGAATCCATGGAGGGCGCTGCTTTACATTATATGGGGCGCGATTTACATATTCCTTTTATACAAATTCGTGCAGTTTCTAATTATGTGGGTGAAAGAAATAAAGCCAAGTGGAAAATGAAAGAAGCCATTTATAATTTAAATGAAACTTTGTTGCAATACTTAGACGCGCTTCATAAACTGCCTAACCATGCCTGAGTTTGAATTGGGTTTTTCCCCCTGCCCTAACGATACTTTTATTTTTGATGCACTTGTGAATCATAAAATAGATACCAAGGGTTATACATTTAAAGTGCATTTAGAAGATGTGCAAACTTTAAATGAATGGGCTATTGCAGGCAAGCTTCCTTTTTCCAAAATTAGTTATGGCGTATGGCCACTGGTAAAAAATAAGTATAGTTTATTAAATAGCGGTGGTGCTTTAGGTAAAGGCGTTGGCCCTTTATTAATTTATAAAGAAGATGTAAACAAAGTTGGTGGCAAACCAAATGCAGATACCATGCGTGTGGCCATTCCAGGCGTTAATACTACCGCACATTTATTATTTAGCTTGGCATTTCCGAGTGTTACCAATAAAGAATTCTTAGTATTCAATGATATTGAAGATGCGGTATTGAGTGGCGCTGTGGATGCTGGTGTGATTATTCATGAAAACCGTTTCACCTATGCTTCTAAAGGCTTAAGTAAATGGATGGACCTGGGTACTTATTTTGAAGAAACTTATAATGCGCCTATTCCACTTGGAGGCATTATTGCAAGAAATGATATCGACCCTAATGATATTGCAAACATAGATGCACTTATTAAAGAAAGTGTAGCCTACGCTTTTAAAAATAGTTACGATACCTTACCCGATTATATAAAATTACATTCTCAAGAAATGTCTGAAGAAGTCATGCGTCAGCACATAAATTTATATGTGAACGATTTTACCATTGATATGGGAGATACTGGAAAAAAAGCTATCGCTCAATTAGAAAAAACTTATTCAAGTATAGTTAAATAGTTGCTCTCCTACTCCTTCAAAGCTTTGGCATAAGCTGCAAGCACACGCTCACGCGCTACTTCATGCACCACAATGGGCTGAGGATATTCCAAACTATCAAACTCTGGAACCCAATGTCTAATGTATTTTAATTCTTTATCAAACTTTTCAGTTTGCAAACGCGGGTTGAATACTCTAAAATAAGGCGCTGCATCGCAGCCACTTCCACTAGCCCACTGCCAGCCACCATTATTCGCAGCTAAATCAAAGTCTAATAATTTTTGTGCGAAATAGGCTTCACCCCAACGCCAATCAATTAATAAATGCTTGGTTAAAAAACTAGCTACAATCATACGCACTCTATTGTGCATAAAACCTGTGGTATTTAATTCACGCATACCAGCATCCACAATAGGGTAACCCGTTTTTCCTTGACACCAAGCTTCAAATTCTTTTTCATTATTACGCCATTCAATAAAATCATATTTAGGCTTGAATGATTTTCCTTCCGCTATTTGTGGGAAATGCCATAAAATCATATGATAAAAATCGCGCCAAATTAATTCATTAAAAAAAGTGGAATTTAAACTTTGGGTTTCTAAGGCCAAGGTTCTAGCAGAAATAGTTCCAAAGCGCAAATGCACACTTAAATGTGTGGTGGCATTTAATGCAGGAAAATTTCTTTGCTCTGTATAATTTTTTACCAGCTTTGTATCATAGCTCATGGGAGGAATGACTAAATCGGTCTTTTCAAAACCAATTTCTTTTAAAGTGGGTAATTTAAACGCTTTGGTATCTAAAAAATAATCGAGTAATTTTTCGGTAGGATGTTTTTTGGGGATTTTTTGCGCCCAGACTGTTCTCCATTTATTGGCATAAG
>CAITGN010000265.1:0-6612 GCA_903891965.1 uncultured Bacteroidota bacterium | reverse complement strand
TTTTTTCTTGGGTCTTGATTGTTGCTGAAATTACTTTCCATAGATTTTTAATTTAAGCGTGGCTGGTCGATGCTAAAATACTCTACCATTCAACCAGCACACGCTAGTTTAATTACTTTCATAGATAGTATTATGCTAGTCGGAAAACTCTTTTGAAGTTTCCCCCAACTTTTCTAACCGTGATTTTGTAATGAGGAAATTGTTCTTTGGCAACTTTACGAACTGCGTATTCGAACTTTAATTCGATAGGATAAGATTGACCCACTCTTAAACGTTCTAAGTAACCTTTTACCTTTAATACGTCTTTGTAGTCAATACCAGCAATAGTGCTTGGCATGTTGTCATCGATGATAAATTCCTCCATGTGATTGACTGGTCTTTTTGTGCCAAACAATCGTTTAAATATTTGTATCATATTGATATGATTTTTACTGTCTTGGTTGCCAGTTTAATTTTTATGGCAAACACAATTCAGTGGTTAAAAAATTAAGCAAGGGGCTGGGTGCCCCCTTGCCTACTCGTATCCTCCATTGCCTCCTGCAGGGTCTGTTCATCAGTTTATCATGTCGATACTCCGATAAAAATTTCTGCAGAAAATTTAAGAAAATTTCGATTATTTGGTAGTTAGACTATCCAAAATCAAAGTATCCTCTTCGTTGTATTCCTTAGTCATAATAGGAATTCGTTTCAAAGCAAATTCGTGATATGCTTTATTGATTTCATATCCAACATAGTTTCGACCGAGCATAAGTGCAGCCTCGCCTGTTGAACCAGATCCACTGTAGGGATCTACAATCAAATCACCCGGTTGACTCGTGGTAAGAATTGCTAATAGACATAATTTACTATCGTATGGTGCTGCATGGTCGAATGTTGGATCAATTTTTTTAAACATTGCTGTATTAGCTCCTGTTCCAACCATTACATCTTCATACTCCTGTAAGTCAATGTAGTCACGAAAGTTTCTGTAGGGTCTTTGGATAGATTCCTTTGACTGAACAGTTCCTTCTGCACCTCTATTTTTAAATCCTTTGTTCACTTTAATTGGTGTATCACGCCAAATTTTAAGCGGGTAGTAAGAGTAATTTTCATGGTCTTTAACCAAATGGAAAATCTTCTCATAACTTTTCATCAAATTTCTGTTTGTAATCACCGGTTTCATGTTTTTCTTATGAAGGATGATTTCATTCACGCATTTGAATAATCCCTCTTGGTGCAATCTAAGTATCAACATATTTGATACTAAAGGACTATAACCTTTCCCACCATACTCGCCGAAATTCATAAAGTATGAACCTGTATCTTTTAATACACGATGCACCTCTCTAAAATGCGGCATTAAACTTTCAACGAACTCTTCGGGTTTTTCTTCATGTCCGATTTCAACTTTGTCGGGAGTAGAATTCCCATAGCAACGAGCCTGAAAATATGGTGGAGATGAAACTGCGGTTTGAACGGTGCCTGATTTCACCTGCTTCATGGACTCGCTTGATTCGTTATACAAATCATAAGAAGTCTTTAAATGTGAGGTATCCACTTTTTTATCTTTTTCCTCCGCTCGCTCCTTGGCAAATTTGTAATAGTTCTTAATCAAGTTATTCGCCGAAGCTGGTGAATATTCACCGCTTCTCATTTTCTCTTCGATTTTAAGATCTAACAACTCCTTTAGACCATCCTTTTTCGCCTCTTTGATAGATTTGATTACATTATCAATTCTTCTTACCGTTGACGCAGATACAGAAAAATCAAGTAATTCAGCAGCTTTATCAAATCGAGTGACCTTCTTTTTTTTATCAGTAGCAGGTGCATCTTCTGTATCCTCCTTTGATTCTAAGTCATTGCGTTTACCTTGTTCTGGTGGAAATAAGCTCAAGTAGTATTGAGATTCGTTAATAATCTCCTCTTGAGTTTTAACTCGTTGAAGATTGTGCATTACTACACACGCTTCAGAAGTCTTTGAGTCTTCAACAACCACTACTTCTATGGTCGCCCACTTCAACTACTTAGCCGCTTCCCAGCGTAAGACACCAGATTGAATTACATTTTGATTGTTAATTACTATCGGCTCAAGTTGTCCGTACTTGTGCATCGAATTAGCAAGTATGTCTACTTTTCTTTTTGAGTAGATCTTGCTGTTTACTTTGCTTGGGGACAATAAATTAATGTCCAAGCTGTTTACATTTTTCATGTAATTAAATTTTAAATTTCAAAGATCTGTGGCAGTTCTTGCGGCAACATGCACTTTAGTTGCAGGTTTTGAGTCTCCTAGCGAGCCCTTGTTTCTTGATTCGTCATACAAATCGGTTTAAGGGTTTACAAATTTTGTTTCTGTTTTAGTGGGCGCTGCTACGGCGCACGAATGTGATTCGGATTCATTTTAGGTATTAAAATTTCTTAACTAATTTTTGATTAAAAAAATTACTTGATCAATGAATTTAGCTTTTCGATTAACTCGTCTATTGTACCTTTTTCATTCAACTTCTTTATCATTTGTTTATAAACAATCCTTTCAGCAATTGAACCCAAAGTTTTACCAGGATAGGGATGCTTTTCACCAGTTTCTTTATCTGTAAAGGTATTGTTCTCCAAATCGATTGGTCCAATGTTGATTTTTAGTTGTTGATTTTTGGGATCTTCAGTAGGGAATGAAACTCTTCCAACTAGCCATGTTCTTTTTTTACCATTAATTGTATTACTAGCTATATTAGTTTTAACATCGGCTTTTCCTATTGCAGTGTTCATGATGATGTAGCTTTCTATGTCTGCAGCTGCCTTAATAATTTTTTCAATTTTATCATTATTAGCAAATTTTAGATATGCAGAAATTGCCCTTCGATTATCATTGATAAGTGAAGCACTATCAAGATCTGATTTTCTCAAATCTGCTTCACGCTCAATTGCAATTTCGGCATGGTTAGTTGTAAAACCATGCGCTGAACCATTTGTAGAATTATCATTAAAGAAATTGCCAAGTGGTTTTGCAAGACTCTTATTGTATGTAATGACTTCTTTTTTGTTTTTCATAAAGCGAAGGTAAGATAGAAAATCCGAAATTAGAAAATAAAATTTCTGAACTAATATATAACTCGCATAAATTGGTTCTAATTAATTGAAAATCAATTACAATATTTTTTAAATTTTAGAAATATTTCGTGTACATGGTACCAATAGAAAACAAGTTAATGCAATTGGTGTCACGATTAAGATGTATTGTTAGTCTACTAAACACTCTGGGTATTTTTGTTTGTAAAGCTCAAATAGACCTTCACGCACAATATCGCTTTTCTGACGGCGGGTGATTGAGCACAATCGATCCAATCTATTTTTCTCAACGGTGTCTATTCGTAGTCTAACAAATTCAGATTTGGTAATTAATTTCTTGTTCTTCATGTGTGTGCTTTAATTATAAATACTCCATTTTTATCGAAAGTCGTGATACTTGCCATATTTTTTGTGGCTACATTGGATTTTGCTGAAGTTCCAAGTATTTATTAGAAAATGGAACACTATGGGATACAAAAACAAACAACAAGCAGATATTACCTGCACTAGTAATGAACAAGAAAACAATGATTCAGCACCAATCGGAATGCCACCCAATATACTTATGAAGGTATCATGGGCAAAGCAATTGAGATTTCTAACTGTTGAAGATAAAGCGGCAGTTCTAACTAATATTTTTAATTACTACACTGGAGACGATTTGGTTGAGATGAACCCTGTTGGAGAAATGTTCTTTGCATCTGCAACTGAAGTATTTGATTACAATATCAGCAAATATGAAGATACTGTTAAATTGAATCGCATAAAAGGAAAGAAGGGTGGTCGTCCACCAAAAGAAACCCAAGATAACCCAACGGGTTTATTAGAAAACCCGAATAACCTAAAAGAGAAAGAGAAAGATAAAGTTAAAGAGAAAGATAAAGTTAAAGAGAAAGAAATAGATAAACCAGATATAAGAATAGAGAAAGAAAAATTTAGAAAAATTGAAGAAATTGATTTTCGTACCATACCAGATATGGAATCAAAATATTTTTGTTATGATGTTTTGGAACTAGTAGAAAAACTAGGATGGGCTAGGTTTGATTTATTAATGTTTGGCACTGGTGCAAAAGAGGTACCGGAGGTATTAAATGATTTCAATTTGATAGAACTAGAACCAATAATTACTAAAACAAAAAGAAGCTATAATTTCTATTTCAATAAATTATTAAAATAAAATGAATCTCAACGAAGAGGTGAGTGGAACGAACCATGACGAAGTCTCACGACTTCAAACCCCATCACCCCAATTCCGCTCAACCCCTCTTCCCCAAATTTTCACAAAAACTATTTCAAATTTGGTATCAAATTATTGCAGAATTTGTCGTGTGCTAGTGATTGCTAGTTTATCCATTATCAGGAATACTTTGAATATTCTTTGTATTTCATGAGTGTCGATGGATGTATCGGAATCGAAAAGATAATCGAAATTTCGGGACATAAAACGGGTCTGTGGGGGGTTGTGTAATATCCATCCCATTCGTGAAATGAGCTCAATAAAAATATTTTTTCAAATTGAGTACAAATGTATCACATCGTAGTATTTATATTAAACAACAACTATGAAATTAGAACCACTAGCAAACGTTAAGAAAGCGAATCGATTGAAAATGATTATAACAACAGAACAACTACATGCACTTGCACAAAACGTCATCAACGAACAGGAACAAGGAACAATAAAGAAGACATATCTAATCAAACAAAATTCCAATGAGAAGAAATAAAAGAAAAGTAAGACATCAAGAAAAAGTAGTTTTCGTATTAGATACAAACTCGCAGAATAGAAATACTCCCAAAGCAGAAGGCACCTATAACTATGTAAGTTGCATGGTTGATTTGATGCTCCGCAAAAGTGGTGTTGCTACAGATGAGGTTTTTGTGGGTGGAAGGAAAAGAGACCTATGTATGTGGATTTCAGGGATATTGGAGTTCTACCAATACAGTGAGATTAATATACAGGACAACACCCACTTTTATGACCTTGACCCTGATTTTGATATGCCAAACAGCTTTCGCTAGGGAAAGTATTTGTTTTAGAAAAAAATAATTATATTAGCATTATGAAAAAGATAATCAATAACCCTTATTTAATGGATATAATTAAAGTGTTAATAATCTTTGGAACATTGAGATTATTAAACATCTATCACAAATCCGAAAATAATAACTTGGAATTATTAATACTACTTATTGTTGTCTTAAGCGTAAGATACTTTTTCAGAAAACATAAAACTAAATTACAAAATTGAATATCTGGGGGACTATTTTTTAAGAGTATCATTATTTAAAGATTTATACATATTCTCCAAACTCCCTTTTTTTAGATTAAGTTTATTTGATGAATTTAAATCATCCCCCTTTTTAGTATAAATCAATAATACCCCCATTCCTTGATTAAATGGTATTTGTGATTGTCCTGGTGGAAAATATTTTACAAGTGAGACCTCGTAAGGATGAATTCCAAAGAAAACACTGCTCTCTACTTGTTGTTCGTCAAGGTATAGCATTATTGAACTTTGTTCTCGGTTTCCACCATTTTGTATTCCCTTCTTGTAATTTTGTAAAGAACCAACACCTCTTGTAGTTGATAATTCATACCCTTCTAATGTTCTTCTAATTGAAACATTATTTAAGATGTTTTGTAGATAATCTAATATAGTTCCACCATTGTAATTTGGTGGGTTATTAATCAAATCATAAGTTCTTGAAGTAGTCATATTGGAAAATAGACCTGTAGCATATCTTTCATTTATTATTTCAATAGGTTTCTTTCTCTTTGTTGAAACTTTTACTGATTTCAAATTAATAATACTTTCTAATGTGTCTTTTGTTTGAGAATACCCTAGTAGGCTAAAAAAAAATAGTATTGAAAATATTATAAAGCTCTTCATAAGTAATATAGATCTGAAATGAAATTACCAATGTAATGTAGCAATAAATTATTTAATTTATATGCCAAACAAGTTTCGCTAGGATCAGAGTTCAAATCCTATTGCACAACATCAAGTAATTCAATCCATTATAGTTTGCCAAGAAATATCTTGCGCTGATCATGGTACAGAATTTGTTTGGCACCATATAAATTAACTAGCAATTTCAATATATTGTTAGCATAAGTGCTAGGCATTTGTTAATTTATCAAATCTTAAACCCTCGTTTGTGTTTTGATATTCTGATTCATTTATCTTAGCCAGAAACATAAATAATGGAAAATTATATCGCTTATGTCCGCACAAGTACAGGAAGACAGGTGTTAGGGTTAGAAGAGCAACAGTTAAGAATTAATCAATTTATTCAATCAACAGGAGATAATTTAATTGAAATTGTTATTGAGCAAGAGAGCGGTAAAAATAACAACAGAGTAAAATTAGATTACGCTACCAACCTTTGTATAAAACACGGATACACCCTTTTATTTACCAAATTAGACAGGTTAAGTAGAGAAGTGGAGTTCTTATTCACTTTGAGAAATAAGGGTGTTAAACTTCGTTGTATTGAACTTCCTGAACTTAATACACTTACACTTGGAATATTTGGTTCTGTTGCACAATGGGAAAGAGAACTCAT
>CAITGN010000264.1:0-5178 GCA_903891965.1 uncultured Bacteroidota bacterium | reverse complement strand
GAAGGAGATATTACTTTAGTAGGAAAGCCTGAACTAAGTAGCATACGCGTTACAGCACCAGTGGCCGCTCCAGTAGCAAAAGCAGCTGTAGCAGTAGAAGCCAATGGCACAATGGACAATGTAACGGCAGCAGCAAAGAGCATGCAAAGCGATGCGCCTGCTTGTAGCACTTGCGGACATATTACAATAAGAAGTGGTACATGTTATAAATGTTTAAACTGCGGAACAAGCATGGGCTGTTCGTAAAACCTTTCTTATGATTTTTTTCAAAAGGGCCCCACAAAACGGGGCCCTTTTTTATTTTAAAATCCCGCTTATAAAATGTGGGGGTCTTTTTTGCATTTCATTCAATTTTTTCTTTAAATTCATTCTTTAATTACAATAGCAAAAACGATTGCCTTATGTCTAGTTTTGAAGTAAAAGTTTCTCCCAAAAAATACGATGCAGTAATTGTGGGTTCAGGTGCCGGTGGTGGAATGGCTGCCTATGTATTATCCAAAGCGGGATTAAAAGTTTGTTTATTAGAAGCAGGTCCAGAATTTGATCCTGCAAAAAATTCAGCACAATTAAAAAATCCTTGGGATTCTCCACGTCGTGGAGCAAGTACTAAAATGAGACCCTTCGGCGATTTCGATGCTTCTTTCTGGGGCTGGGAAATTGATGGAGAACCTTATACGCAAACTCCAGGTAGTGATAAGTTTGAATGGTGGAGAGCTAGAATGGTAGGAGGTCGTACGAACCATTGGGGTCGTATCTCCCTTCGTTTTGGACCACGCGATTTCAAAAGAAAAAGTATTGATGGTTTAGGGGATGATTGGCCAATTGGCTATGAGGACATTAAACCTTACTATGATAAGATTGATAAATTAATTGGTGTATACGGAACCAATGAAGGTCGCGAGAATGATCCTGATGGAATTTTCTTACCTCCTCCAAAACCTCGTTTACATGAATTAATGTTTAAGAAAGCGGCTACGGGTATTAATATTCCTGTGATCCCTTCTCGTTTATCTATTTTAACTAAAAAAATTAACGACGAACGTGGCGCTTGTTTTTATTGCGGTCAATGTAATCGTTCTTGTAAAGTATACGGCGACTTTTCTTCTTCATCTGTTTTAGTTCGACCTGCTATTTTAACTGGCAACGTGGATTTAATCACTGGCGCTATGGCGCGTGAAGTCATGACAGACAAAGAAGGAAAAGCAACAGGTGTTTCTTATGTCAATAAATTCGACAACCAAGAATATCAAATTAATGCAAAAGTGGTTATCCTTGGAGCAAGTACTTGCGAGACCGCTCGTTTGTTACTGAATTCAAAATCAACCAAACATCCAAATGGTTTAGCGAACAGTTCTGGTGTAGTAGGTCACTATTTACACGATTCTACAGGCGCTGGCATGGGTGGCGTAGTACCTGCTTTATTTGGACGTAAGCGTTACAATGAAGACGGCGTGGGTGGTATGCACGTATATACTCCATGGTGGTTAGATAATAAAAAATTAAACTTCCCTCGTGGTTATCATATTGAATATTGGGGAGGTATGAGCCAACCTGGTTACGGATTTGGAATGGGTATGCAAGGAATGAATGGCAAATTCGAAGTAAATGGTAGAACCAAGGAAGCAGGCGGTTATGGTGAATCATTAAAAGAAGATGTTCGTTTCTTTTATGGTGCCAATGTAGGAATGGGTGGACGTGGTGAGGCAGTACCTCGCTTTGATAATAAATGTAGTATTGACCCGGATGTAGTAGATAAATATGGTATTCCTGTGTTGAAATTTGATTGTAAGAATTCTGAGTATGAAGTGCAACAAGCAAAGCATATGAAAGAAACCTTTAAAGAAATCATGCATGAAATGGGTGCCGTAATTACTTGGGGTGATCAAGATGATGCAAGTAATAAATATGGTTTATCTAATCCAGGAAATATTATTCACGAAGCAGGAACAGTGCGTATGGGTGCCGATAAAAAAACAGCCCCATTGAATGCATTTGGACAAGCATTCGATTGTAAGAATTTATTCTGCGTAGATGGATCGGTATTCACTTCGCAAGCAGATAAAAATATTACATGGACTATTTTAGCATTGTCTATGCGTACTTCAGAATATGTATTGGATCAATTACAAAAACAAAATTTATAATATTATGGACAGAAGAAAATCCATCAAAGCGATGATATTAGGAACAGTTTCAACAGCTGTTCTAGTAGAAGCTTGTAAAAATTCAGCCACTACGGTAGCTGAAGTGAATATGGACGATCGTATGCAGGAAGAAAAAGATTATTTAGTTAAAGTAAAAGCGCAGCCTAATTTTTTCACTGAACATGAAATGGCTACTATTACTATACTATCTGATATTATTATTCCAAAAGATGCAGTCAGTGGTTCTGCTACTGATGCCAAAGTGCCTGAGTTTATCGAGTTTATCGTAAAAGATATGCCCGACCATCAAGTACCAATGCGCGGGGGTTTAAAATGGCTGGACTTACATAGCTATAAAAAACATGCGAAGGCCTTTACAGAATGTTCTAGTAAAGAACAGATTGGCATTGTTGATGAAATTGCTTATCCTCAAAAAGCAGCCCCAGAATTAGCACAAGGTGTAAGCTTCTTTAATAAAATAAGAGACTTGGTAACCACTGGTTTTTACACTGCAGAAATTGGTGTGAAAGACTTAGGCTATATGGGTAATGTACCCAATATGTGGGCAGGTGTACCAGATGATGTATTAAAGCATCATGGATTTGCTTATACAGAGAAGGAATTGAAGGAATGTATATAATTTTCTAACCCTTTATAAAAATAAGGGTTCGAAAAGTTTACCTCTAATGACTTATAAAAAAAGCCCTTCGAAATTCGAAGGGCTTTTTTTATGCTTATAGTTCTGTTTAAAATAAATTGGAAAATATACTATTTCGTAGCGAACTTTCGAGCTTTGCGAGCAGTGAGCGAGGAATAGGTATATTTTTCTAATTTATATTTATCAAAAGTAAATTTATGAAATAGTACTTCCAGGAGCAATGGCTTCAGAAGGTTGCACAAAGTAAAGTTTACCATTGGCGTCTTCTGCCATTAATATCATACCCTTACTTTCAACACCGCGCATTTTACGAGGCGCTAAATTAGCCACCACCACTACTTGCTTTCCAATAATAGCAGCTGGTTCAAAATGCATGGCAATACCAGATAGTATGGTTCTTTTTTCCGAACCAAGGTCTACCTCTAGTTGTAAAAGCTTGTCTGCCTTTTCTACTTTCTTGGCGTCAATAATAGTGCCTACGCGTAAATCTATTTTTCCAAAATCGTCAAAAACAATTTCAGGTTTCAAGCCCTTGTCTTTTACCTCTGTTGGGCCTGCTGCTGGCGTATTATCCATAGTTATTTTTTTAGCGTTGAGATTGCTTTTTAATTGTGTTAATTCTGCTTCTATTTCTTCGTCTTCAATTTTTCTAAATAATAATTCTGGAGGGCGTAAGCTATAACCCACTTTTAATAAGTTAAAGCCACCTGCATTCTGCCATTCAAGCATTCTATCCACCACTTTCATCATCGTGCACATTTTTTTAGCCGTGAATGGTAAGAAGGGATTGATTAAAATAGCAAGGTTGGCGCATAGTTGCAAGCAAGCATGCATCGTGTTGTCAATCTTGGCTTGAGCGGTTGGGTCGGTCTCCATATTTTTTGCTAGTATCCATGGCTCTTTCTTTTGCATGTATTGATTCCCTAAGCGCGCTAAATTAATGACTTCAAATTGGGCTTCTCTGAATTTATACTGCTCTAGTAATTCAGTAATTTTCTCTTTACTTTCTTTTACACTTATTAATATAGCCTGGTCTTCATCATCCAAAAATTCTGTATGAATAGGAGGTACTTTTCCTTTGCATAATTTATGCATCAAAACCCAGGTTCTATTGACAAAATTAGCGAAGATGCTTACTAGCTCTCCGTTCACCGATTCTTGAAATCCTTTCCAAGTAAACTCACTATCCTTTGACTCGGGTGCAATAGCAGTTAAATAAAAACGAAGACTATCGGCAAGGCCATTACCTCCATTGTCTTTTTTAATCCACTTGTTTATAAAATCATCCATCTCAATGCTCCATCCTTTAGAAGTACTCATTTTATCGCCTTCTAAATTCATGAACTCATTGGCAGGTACATTTTCTGGTAAAATATTGCCATGTAATTTCAACATGATCGGAAAAATAATACAATGGAAAACGATATTGTCTTTACCAATAAAGTGAACCAGTTTGGTTTCTTTATCATTCCAATAAGGGGTCCAATCTTTTCCAGTATTTAAGGCCCATTGTTTGGTCGCGCTGATGTATCCAATAGGCGCATCAAACCAAACATACAAAACTTTTCCAGCGCCACTTGCTAGCGGCACTTTCACGCCCCAGTCTAAATCGCGGGTTACTGCTCTTGGTTGCAAGCCACCTTCAATCCAACTTTTACATTGCCCAACCACGGCGGCTCTCCAATCTTTTGCATGGTCATTTAAAATCCATTGACGTAAAAAATCTTCATGCTTATTTAAAGGCAAGTACCAATGTGTAGTTTCTTTTTTGATAGGGGCTTGTCCACTTAAAGTACTTACTGGATTGATTAATTCTTCAGGGCTCAAGCTTTTGCCACATTTTTCACATTGGTCGCCATAGGCTTCCGGATGACTACAATTAGGACAGGTGCCTTTGATGTAACGGTCCGCTAAAAATGTTTGCGTGGCTTCATCAAAATATTGTTCAGTGGTCTTAGTTTCTAAATCGCCCTTAGCTTCTAGGTCTTTGAAAAATTCGCTTGCTGTTTCATGGTGCAAGGGGTCGCTAGTGCGGTGGTAAATATCAAACTCAATACCTAGGTCCTTGAAATTTTGTTCAATGATGGGATGGTATTTGTCTATAATGGCTTGAGCCGTGGTCCCTTCCTTGGTGGCTTGAATAGGAATGGCTGTTCCATGCTCATCGCTTCCACATACAAAAACAACGTCTCTTTTTTGTGCCTTTAGGTAGCGGACATAAATATCGGCTGGCAAATAAGCACCTGCTAAGTGTCCAATATGTTTCAAGCCATTGGCATATGGGAGTGCTGCGGTAATCAAATATCGTTTAGGCGTGTTCATTGCTGCAAAAGTACTTAATATTGTGGTATGATTCAACCACCGTATATCCAACAG
>CAITGN010000263.1:0-7695 GCA_903891965.1 uncultured Bacteroidota bacterium | reverse complement strand
GGACGAAAACTGAAAGAAAAGATATTTACAATGCCGATAAAAGTTTAAGAAATAGAGAAGTGAAAGGCATGGTTATGTTAAGCAATTTTACTTGGGAGTCACCACAGTGGGTAGAAGGTAAAATTTATGATCCAGAAGGAGGCTCTACCTATAGTAGTAAAATGTGGTTAAGTGAAGACAAGCAAACCCTGAACATTAGAGGCTATATAGGTTTCTCCTTATTGGGCAGAAACGAAAAATTTACTAGAGTTAATAAATAATTAAATTTTTTTATGTCCCCTGAAAAAAAAGACACCTTTATTTTAATTAGTGAGCATGAGCATTGTGTTGTTAAAAAAAATGCTAACAATGAACAGCATGGCTTGTTTGCTGGCACTAACTTCAAAGTAGGCGACAATATTGTTGCCTTTGATGCTTCTAAAATTGTAGATACCCCTAACTATTTAACAGTTCAAATTAGTGAAACCAAACATATTCATTTGTTTCCTGAATATTTACAATATGTAAACCATTCTTGCGAACCCAATGTTTTATTTAACACCAGTACCATGCAATTAGAATGCGTGAGTGATATTCAGGCAGGTGATGAACTTTGCTTTTTTTATCCAGCCACAGAATGGCGCATGGCACAGCAGTTTGTTTGCAATTGCGGCAAACCTAATTGCGTTGGTTTAGTGCAAGGTGCTGCAGACACTTCTTATGAAGTCTTAAGCAAATACAAGCTTACCGATTTTATTAAATCGATGGCGGCTCAGTACAAATCATTTTTATTATTGTTTTAATAAAAAACCCCGAGCCATTTTAGCTCAGGGTTTTATTTAGAAGGGTTGTATTTTAAAATGGTATTATTTATACCAGCATGAATACTTTATTCAATGTTTAAAAGTATTTAGTTACACCAGGTATAGCCACTGGATAATACCCATCAGCATTAGGAAGTACAGGAGGCTCCGCATTCCAATCGTATACTTTTGGATGAATATCAATACCAGAGTTAATGGCTTTATCCCAGTCAATCACTTGACCAGAATACGTAGCCATTCTACCTAAAATGGAAGTCATGGTCGAGCTTGCTCCATTTTCTGCATCGGCAAATTTATATTCACCTTTGGCAATGGCTGCAAACAATTCATCATGTTCTGTTTGATAAGGATTGTTCTCTAATTTAGTATCGTACTGATAAATAAGTTTACCCGTATGGTCCTTAATATGTGCAGCCCCACAAAATATTTTTCCTTTCGTACCTACTAATAATTCATCCACCTTACTCATGGTGCCAGGAATATGTCTACACTGACTATTTAAGATAGAACCATCGGCATATTCAAATTCTACAAAATGATGATCAAAAATTTCACCATTTTCTTTCCCTTTTCTTACCTGACGTCCGCCCAAACCTTGTGCTTTCACTGGATGTCCACCCTTGAACCAGTTAATCACATCTAAATTATGAATATGTTGTTCAGTGATATGATCACCACATAACCAATTAAAATAATACCAATTACGCATTTGGTATTCCATTTCTGTTTGGTTGTATTTTCTAGGTCTTACCCAAACACCATCATTATTCCACCATGCTTGCGCAGAAGTAATGTCTCCAATTAAATCTTTTCTTTTAAACAGTTCACGATAAGAATTTTGATAATGTCTTTGTAAACCTACTACTACATTTAATTTTTTCTGTTTCGCAATAGCAGCGGTAGCAAGCACACTTTGAATACCTGCAGGATCTGTGGCCACTGGCTTTTCCATAAATACATGCTTGCCTTGTTTAATTGCTTCTGCAAAATGAATGGGTCTGAAACCTGGAGGGGTAGCAAGTATGACTACATCTGCAAGTGCAATGGCTTTTTGATAACCATCAAAACCTGTGAATCTTCTTTCTTCAGGTACATCTAATCTTTTCGCTAATTCTCCAATGCTATTATTTATTTCTTCAGTTAAAGATGTATGGCAACTATCCAAATTGTCTTTAAAGGCATCGGCCATCGCAACAATTTTTACATTTTGTTTACTAGACAATGCTTGCATAGCGGCACCGGTTCCTCTTCCACCGCAACCTACTACTGCAATTTTAATGGTATCATCTGAGCCGGAGAAAAAATTGGCGCGCGATAATAAGGGCGCTGCTAAAATACCTCCTGCAAGAAGGCTGGTTCCTTTTACGAAATCTCTTCGTGAATTATTTCCCGAAAATGGTTTGTTCATAATGGTAATTTTTAATTTATAAATTTAAATAGGCCTTAAAAAATTGTTTAATTTCTTCCTCTGTGGGTTGATTCAAAGGGCGTACAAGCCTTATGCCCACTTGTTTTGCTTCTGTTAACCACCACTTGCTTTTTGGAATTTGTGGATCTCTTCTATTCCAAATAGGATCTGAATGAATTCTTTTTGATGATCTTAATTCAGTAGCAGGGTCTAGATAACTTCCTCCTTTTAATGTTTTTGGATACCTAACTAAGTTGGGTGCTACTTTAAATTCATTATTAGAAATTTTTTCAAAAGCTGCCTCGTCATAATGATCCAAGGTCCATTCAGTTAGGTTACCAAGCATATCATATAAGCCCCAAGGGTTAGGTAGTTTTCTGCCTACTTTATGAAATGTATTTTCACTATTTTTTTCATACCATGCATATTTATCTAAATCCGCTGCATTGTTTCCAAAAAAATAAGCAGAAGTAATTCCTGCTTTGCATGCATATTCCCATTCTGCTTCTGTAGGTAGTCGGTAAAATATTTTAGTTTTTTGATACAACCATTTACAATACATAATAGCTGCATATTGTGACATACTATTAGCAGGGTAGCCTCCTTCTTTTCCCATGCCCCAACTTAAATCAACATATTGAGGGCTAGGTCTTGTAATAGCGTCCACACTTACATTCTGGCTGGTGCTCTCGTCTTTTAAAAATACATCTAGCTCATCTCTAGTGACTTCATAAGCACTCATCCAAAAAGGGGCAATGGTAATTTTTTTTTGAGGACCCTCCTCTTTATTTCTTCCTTTTTCATTCTCTGCACTTCCTATTAAAAAATCTCCTCCTTTGATGGGTACCATTTTAAAACGAAGTGAAGATCCTATCATGGGCTGATCATAACTTGTAAAATTATTTTCTTGCGCATGAGCAAATGAAAATGCCGTCATTAAAAAATAGATACTTAAAATTATTTTATACAATTTCAATGCCCTTGGTTTAGTGTATTAAGATAAAACTTATTTTATTGTTTTGTCTATTTTTTACCTTGATTTATACCTGTGGTTTGCCAGTAATTTTTAAAATTAGAGGTGGACTCAAAATGTAATTTCCCCTTTTGAAGCGTACTTATAAATAAAGCAGCCTGATTAGATAAGGCTAAGGCCTTGGCTTCCTTCATTGGCAAGATACTACAAGCGGTGGCCAGCCAATCCGCTGTGGCACCGGTTTTGGCAATAATAGTTACATTTCTTAGGCTGCTTACACCATAGCCAGTAAGCGGGTTAATGATATGAGAATATTTCACTCCCTCTTTTTCAAAATATTGATACACATCTCCTGAAGTGGCTACCGAACAATTGGATACTTGTAGTTTTTTATTTAACAAGTCATCTGTTGTTTCAGGTAGGTTCACACCAATAAGCCAACCTTTACTATTGAGTGGAGCACCACTCAATACAATATCACCACCTGCATCGGCTAAGGCTTGCTGTATTCCATTCGTTTTTAAATAATCAATTACCCACTGAGCAATATAACCTTTAGCAATACCTCCAAAATCTAATTGCATACCAGAGTTGGGAAGAAAAATAGTGCCTAAACGCTTATTAATTTTTACTTGAGCTAATCCTACTAATTTTTTAGTAGCAAGCACTGTAGTTGTATTGGGGAAGTCTTTAGACTTTCTTGCATTTCTCCATAAACTACTTAAAGGACCAATGCTAATATCATATGCGCCTTTCGACTGTATAAAGGCTTGTTCAGATTTTTGTATTAAATCCAACATAGCAGTTGACATTTTGAAAGGCAGTAAACCTGCACTGGCATTGATTTTTGAAAGTTCACTGCTGGAGTCGTAATTGCTAAAAATATGCGCTAGGGAGTCTACTAATTGAAAGCAGTTACGCGCTAAACGATTGGCCTTGACTGAATCGGCACTGACAATAATTATATTGAAGGGCGATCCCATCTTTATTTCAGAATAACTATACTTCCCAGCTTGTGCATGCGCCAAGGGTGTAGAAAATACAAGAAGGCTTATTATATAAATGAATGGTTTCAAACTTGTTCTTATTAATACTTATGCCTAAATTTAAACTATAAAAAAATACAATACTATGGAACGCAGAAATTTTTTAAAACAAAATGTTTTAGTAGGTGGCTCTCTTTTAGCGGGTACTGGTTTGTTAGCACAAAATACAAAAGCAACTACTTCAGCAGACACCACACCTTATAAATTACATTATGCCATTCATGACGGTATGTTTGAAAATATAGCAGGGCCTGATTTTATTGATCAAATAAAATATGCGCATAGTATTGGTTTTACTGCCATTGAGGACAATGGCATGATGAGCAGAACCCCTGAAATGCAACAAAAAATTGGAGACACCTTGGCTGCCTTAGGTATGCATATGGGAGTATTTGTAGTGAACTTTTCTATTAATGATAAAATTAATTTAACTACCGGCTCTCAAGAATGGAAAGATAAATTTACAGCATCTTGTAAGGAAGCAGTGGAAGTTGCTAAAAGAACCAATGCAAAATGGATGACCACTGTACCTGGTAATTTTGATAGAAGATTGCCCATGGATATTCAAACAGGCAATGTCATTGAAGGCTTAAGAGCAGGGGTAGAAATTTTAGAAAAAAATAATTTAATCACTGTTTTAGAACCTTTAAGCGATACACCCGATTTATTCTTACGCTACTCAGCTCAAACCTATGCAATATGTAAAGCCATCAATAGCCCTGCATGCAAAATTTTATTTGATATGTACCACATGCAAAAAAATGAGGGCAATATTATTAACAATATAAATAGATGTTGGTCTGAAATTGGTTATTTCCAAATTGGAGATAACCCGGGTCGTAATGAACCAGGATCGGGTGAGATGAATTATCATAACATCTTCAAACATATACATAGTAAGGGTTACAAAGGAGTGCTAGGTATGGAACATGGAAAACTGGGTGCAGGCTCAGCAGGCGAATTAGCTTTAATTAAAGCTTATAGAGAAGCCGATAATTTTTAATGAATTTATAAATAACCCTTATGAAAAAATATTTTCTTTTCTTTTTACTTCTTGCAATTGCAGGAAAAACAAATGCACAAAATTATCAAGCCAATTGGGAATCCTTGAACACTAGAAAAATTCCTTCTTGGTTTCATCAAGATAAGTTTGGCATTTTTATTCATTGGGGCGTTTATTCTGTGCCTGCTTATGCACCCATTATGCCTAATAGTGGTTATAGTTATTCAGAGTGGTATGGTCACAGATTATTTGAAAAACAAAAAGATTTTATGGCCTTTCATAATAAAAATTATGGAAGCAGTTTTGCCTATGACCAATTTGAACCTATGTTCAAAGCAGAAATGTTTGATCCGAATCAGTGGGCCGATGTATTTAAAAAATCGGGTGCTCGTTATGTAGTACTTACTTCTAAACACCATGATGGCTATACCTTATGGAATAGTGCTGAAGCCGATCGTGATTGGAACAGACCTTGGAATGCAGTAACAGGAACGCCTAAGCGTGATTTATTAGGAGACTTATCTACATCAGTTAGAGATGCAGGACTTAAAATGGGTTATTATTATTCTTTATACGAATGGTTTAATCCCTTATGGATGCATGACCGTAAAAAATATGTGACTGAACATATGACACCACAGTTTAAAGATTTAGTCACCAAGTATAAGCCCTCTGTTATTTTTTCTGATGGGGAATGGGATATTTCAGATACCGCTTGGCAAAGCCCCGCACTGCTTGCTTGGTTATTTAATGAATCACCGGTAAAAAATGAAGTGGTCGTGAATGATCGTTGGGGAAATAATACAAGAGAGAAAAATCATGGAGCTATGTATACAACTTCTGAATACGGAAGTGGTATGGATGCAAGTATTATATGGGAAGAAAGTCAAGGAGTAGGGTATTCTTATGGCTATAATAGAAATGAACAATTGAAAGATTATAAAAGTAGTCATGATTTAATATTAATGCTAGGTGATATTGTTTCAAGAGGCGGCAATTTATTATTAGATATCGGACCTGCTGCAGATGGAACCATTCCTGTGATTATGCAGCAACGCTTATCCGACATAGGTGATTGGTTAGCAATGAATGGAGAAGCCATTTATGAAACCGAAGCCTGGAGGCCTGCTCAGTGGAGCAAGGGCTATGTACCACCTAAAAAGGGAGCTAGTTTTATGGCTAATTATAATGTGGCAAAACTTGTGGTGCCGCAAAGCGATAGTGCATATATAGAAACTTTTTTCACTAAAAAAGGAAATGATATTTATTGTATTGTACCTTCTTATCGTAATACACTTACTGTTAGAGATTTAAAATTACCTAGCAGCGCTACTGCAACTGTTTTAGGTGCTGATGTAAAAACAAATTGGAAACAAAAAGGAAAAGATATAGTGATTGATTTAACCTCACTTAGGCCTAATAGCATTTCATCTTCAGGCATATTTGTAATTAAATTAAAACAGTAATTAGCCTTTTAAATTATATTTTTTCATTTGGTTGTTCATTACTTTGAACCATAAGGGAGGAACCAATGAAAGTAAAATCATACCAGGATAGCCTGTAGGCATTTGTGGCGCATTATCATAACTTCTTAGTATTTGATATTTTCTAGAAGCTAAGTAGTGATGATCGCTATGACGGCTTAATTCAAATAACATTAGACGACCAATAATATGATTGCTATTCCAGCTATGATGGGGTTGTACTCTTTCAAATTGATGATCTCCTGTTTCATTTCTAGTAAGTCCGTAGTGTTCAATATAATTAACGGACTCTAATAATAAACCACCCATTAAAGCAGCTACCATAAATAATAAAGTGGTACTTAGTCCAAACAAGCTAAAAATTCCTACTAATAAAAGCAATTGAATGATTTGGAATAAAAGCATTTCATTTTTAAGGGAAAACCAAGCATGTCCTTTTTTACTTAATTCTTCATTCGCAATTTTCCAGGCACTTTTATAAGTACCTATTAAAGTTTGCGGCCAGAAGGCATATAAAGATTGATTGTACTTAGCCGTACTTGGATCTGAAGCTGTTGCCACATGTTTGTGATGGCCTTTATTATGCTCAATAAAAAAATGCATGTATAAGCTAGTTAATAGAAGCATTTTGGCAAAAGTTTGTTCCATTTTATTGACACGGTGTCCTAATTCATGTGCTACATTAATTCCAAAGGCACCACATAATAAGCCCATACTGATGACTCTACCTGCTATGGTGGCTGTAGATAAAGCAGGGGCTTGTAAAGAGTTTAAGAAAATCCAAAGAGAATAATATTGCATGATTACAGCTGCATATAAAATGAAATCGTATAGTTTATTTTGTTTCGCTAAGGATTCTTCTACTTCGTCTAAATTTGCGGGGCTGGCTTTTATAAATAGTTCAAGCAGGGGTACTGCAAAAAAAGTATACATTAAGGGAGCATAACATATTAAACCTTCCCCTTGAAAAGCAAGTAG
>CAITGN010000262.1:0-3031 GCA_903891965.1 uncultured Bacteroidota bacterium | reverse complement strand
TGCAAGGTGTAAGTAAGCGTGCAGCATTTGTAGTAGACAAAGACGGTATTATTCAATACGAAGAAATTTGTGCTACACCTGGTGACTTACCTAATTTTGAAGCCATTCAAACTACTTTGAATAAATTGAACTGAAATGTTGCTTCTTGCTAATTGTTAGGGCTTTATAAAATATAATCCTTAACATTTATGACCTCTTATGATTTTAAAAAAGGGTCCCGAATTATCGGGACCCTTTTTGGTTCGTGTTAATTTTATACAATATAAAATTATCGATCGCAAACTTCTACAATCAAAAACTTTAAATAGTGTGTATTTTCCATACCCCATATAATAGGGTGGTCGCTTGACTGTGACTGATAAGTCACTTGACGAATTCTTTTCTTTGCATCCCAGGCAGCCATTTGAATGGTCTCTAAAAATAATTCAGGGCTTACTAGGTTGGTGCAACTTGATGTTACCAAAAAGCCACCATTACGAAGCATTTGCATGCCTCTTAAATTAATTTCTTTATAACCCGTAACAGCCTTATCTATATTATTTCTACTTTTTGTGAATGCCGGAGGGTCTAACATCACCACATCATATTTTCTACCTTCTTTACCCCATTTTTTTAATACATCAAATGCATTCATGGCTTCAAATTTTACTATATGATCTAGTTTATTTAAAGCAGCATTTTTATTGGCCTGTGCAACGGCGCTTTCTGAAATGTCAATACCTAATACCGACTTTGCTCCATAATGAGCAGCATGAATTTCAAAAGTACCCGTATAGGTAAAGGCCCCTAATACATCGGCTCCTTTTACAATATCTTTTATGGCTCTTCTATTATCTTGTTGGTCTAAAAAATAGCCCGTCTTCTGTCCTGTATCAATATTTACATAAAATTGTAAATCGTTTTCCTTAATAATAATTTCAGTAGGGAAGGGCTCTGTTAAAAAATCTTTTACTTGTGTGAGTCCTTCTAATTCTCTAACTGGCACATCATTTCTTTCATAAATTCCTTTGGGTGAAAATATTTTTTGTAGTGCATCTACAATGGCGGGTTTCCAAATATCAATACCTAAGGATAAAGTTTGCAAAACAAAATAGTCATTGAATTTATCAATAATTAAAGCAGGTAATCCATCGGCCTCTCCAAATACTAATCGGCAGTTCTCTACATAACCCAATTGTTGTCTATAGGCCCAGGCTGTTTTAATTTTCTCATAGAAAAATGGAGCATCAATTTCTTCTCTTTTTCGGGTAAGTAATCTAATAATAATCTGAGAATTGGGATTGATATAACCCCTGCCTGCTAATTGGCCATCAAAGAAGTAAACTTCCACTATATCTCCGGGTTCTATGGGCCCTGCAATACGGTCAACTTCATTGTTGTAAATCCAGGGGTGGCCTAGTGCAATTCTGGGGTTAATTTTCTTGTTTAAATACACCTTTGTCATGGCACAAATATAGCGCCCAAATGAGTGACAACTTGTGCCTATTTTAGGTCTATTTCTGTCAATTTTGCTCTATTTCTTGATTTGGCAATATTTTTGGGAGATATTTGTAACAATATGAAAACTATGGAAGATAAAGAAATGGAGAACACGGATCAAGCCATTCCTGCTCAAAATGAGGCTGAAAACAGCCCAGAAAATGCTAATGAAGTCGAAGAGGCACCTCTAAGTGAATTAGACCAATTAAAGGCGGATTTAGCCGACCAAAAGGATAAATACCTACGTTTAATGGCAGAATTTGAGAACTTTAGAAGAAGGACTGCTAAGGAAAGATTGGACTTAATTCAAACAGCTGGAAAAGATGTGATTGTTTCCATGTTAGAAGTAATGGACGATTGTGATAGAGCAGAAAAGCAATTGAATAGCACAGACGATATTTCCCTACAAAAAGAAGGCATCCAATTAGTGTTTAATAAAGTGAGATCTACTTTACAATCTAAAGGAGTTACGCCAATGGAAAGTTTGCACAAAGATTTTAATGTGGAGTTACATGAAGCCATTACAGAAATACCTGTTACCGATAACAAGCAAAAAGGTAAAGTAGTGGATGAAATTACAAAAGGTTATTTCTTAAACGATAAAATTATCCGCTTCGCAAAAGTAGTGGTAGGCAAATAAAAATCGACTATGTCAAAAAGAGATTATTACGAAGTATTAGGTGTCACTAAATCTGCGTCAACGGATGAAATTAAAAAAGCATACCGTAAGGTAGCTATGCAATTTCACCCAGATAGAAATCCGGGTGATAAAGCAGCGGAAGAAAAATTTAAAGAAGCGGCTTCTGCTTACGAAGTATTGAGTGATGCGGATAAGAAAGCAAAATATGATCGATTTGGACATGCAGCATTTAGTCCAGGTGCTGGTGGCGGTGGAGGATTTAGCGGAGGTGGAATGGACATGAATGATATATTTAGTCAATTTGGAGATGTATTCGGAGAAGATATGTTTGGTGGATTTTTTGGTGGAGGAGGAAGTCGTTCAAGGTCTTCAAGATCAAGAGGACAAAGAGGAAGCAACTTAAGAATTAAACTTAAGATGAACTTTGAAGAAATTGCAAATGGTGCGAATAAACAAGTAAAAGTAAAAAAACATGTTTTATGTACTACTTGCGGAGGCAATGGTGCAAAAGATAAAAATAGTGTTCAAACTTGTGGTACTTGTAATGGTGCTGGTCAAGTAAAAAGAGTTACCAATACTTTTTTAGGACAAATGCAAACAGTAAATACTTGTCCTACATGTAACGGAGAAGGCAATACAGTGACTGCTAAATGTGCTCCTTGTAAAGGAGAAGGTCGTGTATATGGAGAAGAAACTATTTCAATAGATATTCCAGGGGGTGTGCAAGATGGAATGCAATTAAGTATGTCGGGAAAAGGGAATGCAGGAGAAAGAGGGGGAAGTTCCGGCGATTTAATTATCATGATTGAAGAAGAAGCACATGAGAGTTTACATAGAGATGGTTTAAATGTTTCATTTGATTTATATATTACCATACCAGACGCGGTATTTGGAACAAGTGTGGAAGTGCCT
>CAITGN010000261.1:0-4799 GCA_903891965.1 uncultured Bacteroidota bacterium | reverse complement strand
TCGTTATGTTTACCACTAACGCGTAAACATTTTTGGGTATCGGCAATTCTTTTATGACTAGGTTCTTGGTTGCCTAAAAAAAAGTCTTTGAACTGATTCATACCCGCATTGGTAAAAAGCAAGGTAGGGTCGTTCTTAACGACAATAGGTGCGGACGGAACAATGGCATGCCCTTTAGATGCAAAAAAATCTAAAAATTGTTGTCTTATTTCAGGGCTCTTCATCATGTAGCTTAATTTTAGGCTGTATTGGTCTTAAAAGCTATATTTGTTATGCTTTTTTAATGTCCTCAAAGGTAAGGAATTGGGGCTTTTTTATAGCCTAATTAGACAAAAAAATGGCTTATTTCAAATGAAGAAAATAAAATACTTCTTTAATACCCATACCCTTCGATTTGAAAAAGTGGAAGTGCCCCTTCGAGTGCGTCTACTTCAGCTATTCGGCTTTGTGGCTGCCTCTATAGTAACAGGTGTTATTATTGTCATTATCATGTTTCAATACATTGACTCCCCTAAAGAAAAGTTGTTGCGTCAACAAAATGAAATGTATAAAGAGAATTATAGTGTCTTGTCGGCCGAGCTAAAACAATTACAATTACAAATGGCTGAATTAGAAAGTAGAGACAATGAAGTATACCGATCTATTTTTGAAGCGAGCCCCATACCAGATAGTGCGAGAGTGAAAGAAATGGAATCTAAAAAAGAAGTACGTCTATTGCAAAGTTTTTCTAATAATGAATTATTAGAAAGCATGATTGGTCAATTAAACAATTTAAGTTTAAGGATGGCCTATCAAACTACTTCCTTTTCTGAGATAGGTGCGATGGTGAAGAATAAAGAAAAATTATTAAAAGCGATTCCTTCTATTCAACCTGTAAGTAATAAAAATTTAAATAGAATCGCAGGAAGTTTTGGCTATAGAATTGATCCGCTTTATAAAGACATTCGTTTTCATCAGGGTTTAGATTTTACGGCACCTTCCGGAACGCCTATCTATGCCACTGCAGATGGAGTAGTGCAGGCCGCTGGTTTCAACACCGATGGCTATGGCAACAAAGTGGTGATTAATCATGGTTTTGGTTACCAAACTTTATATGGACATATGGTACGCGTGAAAGCCAAAGTAGGTCAGTCTGTAAAAAGAGGGGAAGTGATTGGATACATTGGTAACACAGGAAAGAGTACCGGTCCGCATTGTCATTATGAAGTGATCAAAAGAAATATTAAAGTAGACCCAGTGTATTATTTCTATAACGACTTAACGCCTGCGCAATTTGATCGATTATTAAAAGCAGCTGCGAATAATAAACAAAGCTTAGACTAATTATGGAGCCATTATTACTACAATATTTAAATAGAATTATGCGCACCATTGGCTTGGTGGTAGTGTATATGTCAATTAATGTAGCCTTTGGCATTATGTGGGGCTATGCATTTATTGAAACCGAGTGGAAGCTAGGCAATGTTTTATTTTACCTTTACTTACTTATTAGCTTTATAGGCTTCGCTTATACACTTTATAGAATTTGGAAAAATCCTATTGGTATAAAAATAGACTAATGTTTTTCTAGGTAGGTTGCATCAGTCTAGTAGATATATTTAATTTATCTAGCTTGTATGATCTGCAATAATTTTCCAAACCCCATTTATTTTTCTAAATAAGAGTGTGAAGTTGCCATGTGCATCTCCGATACTTCTTTTTAAATGAAATTGCCCAATAATAAAATAATGGTCTGTATTCAGCGCTTGCATGCGGGTAATCGTAAAGGCTAACTGGCCCATATGTGCAGTGTCGGGATAATTCTTTTTATAATTTACCAAGGTTGTATTGTAGCCATAAGTAGGGCCATTCTTTCCCATAAAGAGTAGGCTATCATTTTCCCAATAGCCCAACATAAAGGCATCTATATTGCCAGTATTCCAGGCGGCAATTTGTTTATCCAATAGTTGCTGAATGGCTTGCTTGTCCTTGTTCTGCGCAAAACTTATTAAACATATAAATAGCCCTGCAATAGTGAAATATTTTTTCATTGTATTTAATTTAATCATTGAAAAGTTAATTAAAATTATTGAAATCTACCTATTTTGTGGCCATGAGCTATCAAAAGCATTTAAAAAAAGATAAAGGCTTGACGGAAATTGTAAAAGGGGAGGCTTATACTTTACATAAAAGAAAGAATACTTCCATTCGTTTAATAGCCAGTATTGTCTCTCAACAATTAAGTACTAAAGTGGCTGCTATTATTTTTAAAAGGTTTTTAGATGTCTATAAAGGTAAAGAGCCTAGTATGCAGGCAGTTATAGATACTCCTTTTGATACGCTACGCGGCATTGGTTTAAGTAATTCAAAAGTGAACTATGTTCAAAATGTAGCTCAATTTTTTATAAGTCAAAAAATTACAGATAAGCAATTATATGCTATGGAGCCAGAAGCAGTCATTGAACTACTCACACAAATTAAGGGAGTGGGCAGGTGGACAGTGGAAATGCTACTTATGTTTAGTCTTGGACATGAAGATGTTTTTGCAGTAGATGATTTAGGTATTCAACAAGCTATGATAAAACTGTATAAAATAAAATACACTACAAAAAAAGAATTGCAAGCAAAAATGTTGAAAAGGTCACTGGCCTGGGCTCCTTATAGAACCTATGCCTGTTTGCATTTATGGAATTGGAAGGATACTGGAGCAGTTTAATTCATTAGGCTGATTAGGCTGAATTACGAGCAGCATTAATAATACCAAACATAGTTCTAGTTAATAATTTTTCATAAGAAGCTAATGCAGTTGGATTGTCTTTTACTTCTTGAATTTTACCCAGGGCATATTGTTGAATAGTTAATAAGGGCAGCACTATTCGATCTCTTAATAAAATAGAATGCTTACTTACTACATCATTTTCCATTAAACTTTTTGCATGGCTTAGCTCTAAATAGAGTTGAGTAGTGAGTTTAAATTCTTCTTTTATATTTTGCCAAATGCTATTAAACGCTGTATCAGATGCTACATGTTTAGTAATGGCAAAATTAGATTTCACCATACTCATCATACTATTGTCTATCAGTGTTCTGAAAAAAGAAATATTATTAAATAAGCTTTGTACTTCTTCCCATTTACCTTTTTCTTTTAATACTTGCAAAGCTGTACCTACGCCATAAAAACCAGGTACATTTTGTTTTAATTGACTCCAACTGCCTACAAAGGGAATGGCACGAAGGTCTGAGAAGCTTAAGCTACTGCCGCTGCCTCTTTTAGCAGGGCGACTAGCAATATTGCTTTTACTATAATAGTTTAAAGGACTATACTTTTGTAAATACGGTAAGAATAAAGCATTTTCTTTCAGTTGTTGATAGGCTTGATAACTAATATTACCTAGCTCCTCTAGTAAGGCTCTGTCCTTAGATGAAATTTGCAATTTGGTATCTGCAAAAAGTTCGTTGCTTACACCAGCAGTTAATAATTGTTCTAGATTGTATTGAGCAGACTGAATAGTTCCAAAATTAGAAGTGATGGTTTGTCCTTGAACTGTTAATTGTATTTCTTCATTTTCAATTTGATTGCCCATAGAAGCATAAAACTGATTGGTCTTGCCACCACCTCTTGAAGGAGGTCCTCCACGACCATCAAAAAACTTTACGATAATTTTATTTTTCCTTGAAACTGCTGTAAGGGTTTCTTTGGCTTTATAAATACTCCAGTTGGCTTGTAGGTAGCCACCATCCTTGGTGCCATCGCTAAAGCCTAACATAATAGGTTGCTCTTGATTTCTTGCTTTTAGGTGGGCTGCATAAATGGGTGTTGAATATAATGTTTGCATTATATTTTCAGAAGCGCTAAGGTCGTCAATGGTTTCAAATAAAGGAACAATATCAAGACTGGCAAGGGTATTGTCCCAACCACATAGCCTACATAAAGCATATAGTTCCATTACATTCACTTCAGACTGGCAATTGCTAATCACATATCTATGACAGCCTTTTACGCCATTTAGTTTTTGTACTTCTTTAATGGCGTAAATACTTTCAATGGTATCTTTTGTAATGGATTCACTGAAATCACTGGCTTGAATATTTCCTTCTAGTTTACTTAATATATTAATTTGTTCTGCCGCAGTTAACTGCTCATAATTTGCAGGTAGTAAACCCTTGCCCTTTTTTTGAAATTCGTTTTCATGAATATCCATTAAAACCTTACGGTGTATTCTGCTATCTTGTCTTATATCTAAGGAAGCGAAGTGGGTTCCAAATAATTCTACTTTATGAACTAAGCTTTCAAGGCTACTTAAATATAGAGAATGGTCCTCTTCAATTACTTTTTTTCTAATCGCTTCTAAGCTTTCAATAATTTCTTCTTTTACTATGGGGTGGCTTTCATCAGGTCTAAAAACATTTTCATATAAACTGGCCTCCAGCTTGTTCATCAGTATATCAATACCCGAAAAAGTAAGTTTGCGTTTTAGCTTTCTAATATCTCTATAATAACATACAATAATACTAGACCTTAATGCCTTGGCCACTTTGATAGTAGTAGCCGCATTCACAAAGGGGTTGCCATCTCTGTCTCCGCCTGGCCAGAAGCCTAATTCTATAAAAGGGTTTTGGTTTTCGTATTTATTATCAAAGACTTCATTAATAATTGTATTATAAATATTACCTACTGCATAGTAAAAGATATTTTCTAAATACCACATTAAGTTCAAAGCTTCGTCGGTAGGGCTTGGCTGCTTTTTATTAAAAAATGGTGTCAAACCTAATTGCTGAATATATTGGTTAATGGTATTGAATTCATTTTTACCAATGGC
>CAITGN010000260.1:0-2457 GCA_903891965.1 uncultured Bacteroidota bacterium | reverse complement strand
CTTCTGGCCCCTTAATGGTCATACTTGCCTTTCCAACTGCTTGCCCATAAAAATTAGCATTATCAATTGCAGTGGTATTCACTAGTTCAATTTTAGGACTACTCATTTCCATGTCATAGTCTAAATGCTTAAATCCTTGATTCAGTATTTTCCCTTTAAATACTGCTTTTCTATTCTTACTATCTCTTACTTCTACTGTTCCAAAATCAATGCCTTCGTTGTTGAAGTTAATCATACTGCTGTCTATAAAATAGCGCACTTTGGTATAGTCCACAATAAAAGAAGCTTTATCTAAACTGGCAGAACCTAGTAAATAGGGGTTTTCAATTCTTCCACCAAAATGAAGGGCACCATTGGCTTTTCCGTCTAAATGGGTAAGTACGCCTCCAATAAATTGTTGTACTAAACTAAACTTAGTATGGCGCATATACAACATGGCATCTAGTGGATTGGCTTCGTCTTTGATATTATAAGAACCTATGGCAGCTAAATTATATTCTGTATTAGGGCAGTTCAAATTAAAAGGTACTTTGCCTGTTGAATGTTGGTAGCCAATGGCCAATTGTGCAAGACCTATAGAATCGGCGTTGAACCTAAATTGTGCTAATTTCAAATTCGCATCGAAGGCAAAGTCGGTTAATATATTTTTAAATTGAATTTTACCATTGGTGATACCCTCTAGTTTAGGATAGCTAAAAAATATCTTTGTAAAATCACCTAAAATAATATTTTTTAATTCAAGTTGTAGGGCATTTTCTGAAACGGTTGAATTAGAAAATACAAATTCTTGAATACCTTGGGTAATGCTTAAATTTGTGGCATTTACATTGTTCTTTCTTAAAACTAAACTGCCTGCATTATTAATATCCCATTTTTTCTGGTTTAAAATGAAATAGGAGGGTTGCCATTTAATAGAAATTCCATCATTGAAGGTTTGTACCATCCCCTTCAGCATAATTTCATCTATTGCAGACTTACTTAAAGCAGCTACCGAGAAATTAGAGTGGTCATTACTACTATGCACACTAATAGTAGGTTGTAAGAATTGGGTGCTATCGGTTAGGTTCATAGCAGCTGCTATAATATTCATATGAACTGAATCCTTGGTACCCGTGCCACTAATTTTGCCATTTTTGATTAAATAACTATCCCAACTTGCAAGCGGAATGCCAGCGCTTAAGCTAATACTTTGTTTAGCAGAATTCAAACTGCCCTCCAATGTTAGATTGTTAAATCCGGATATTTCTTTTTTAAATAACCTTAAATAAGGTTCGAAATAATTGGTTTTAATTTGAACGGTAAAATCCTGATTGGTAGGTGAGTTCTTTGGGGCATTAATATAAGTAGGGAAGTAGCGTTGCATAAAGTATTGTACGCTAGCGGGTAAACGTGCAATATTAAATTTCCCTGTTATGTTAGCATTGATATCATCGCTTGATATGGCTATTTTTTTAATTCCATTTTGAATACTTGAAGCCAAGGTTAATGAATCAAAGTGTAGGGTACTGGATGCTCCTTTAAAATTGCCTTTATAAAACTTAGCATACCCAATAAAATTATCAATACTATCTCCTTCAAAATTGAAGTCTAGTTTACCCGCTAGCTGTATTTCATTTTTAGAAATATTTAATGCTTTTAAATTTGCATAATGTAAATCACTCACTGCAATAATTCTAGGTTTTCTTTGATTGAAGTCAATATTAAGATTACTTGTGAAATTTACATTCTCATCTTTAATACCTAATAAACCTGTAAAGGCCTTTTTTTGTAATATACCTTTTGTGCTTATATGGGTATAAGTATATTTATTTACTTCAATAGAATCGATATTGCCTTGAATATTGGTTTTAACATTGTCTAAACTAAAAGAACTGCCAGCAATACTTCCTTTAAAATTAACAAGGCCAATTAAATCGTTGTTTAATAGTTTGCCAATATTGAAACGATTGGTTTCTAATAGTCCTTCATAACTAGGTTCTTTATGCTCAGGAAATTGTAATCGTATTTCAGTATTGGCTACACCAAGTTGAGTATTTATTTGGCCTTTAGTTAAAAAGTCATATAAACTACCATTGAATTCACCTTTAAAATTCATAGCACCCAAGCTATTTACATTTAATTCGGTATTTGTTCGCAAGCTTGGAATCCAATTGGAGATATCGTTGTAGTTACTATTCGCAATTACATTAGTAAATTTAATTTGGGTATTACGCATATCTGGAATGCCCACCATAGAAAAGTTTCCCGTTAGTGTAGACTTATTATAGAATGCTTTAAAGTCTTTTGTTTCAAAATTAGCTACACTTCCTAAAAAATGAAAGCTTGTATTTACTTTTTGATGTATGTTTTGAAGAGCTGGGGCAAAATAGGCTATATCATCGAAGGCAACACTGGCATTCGTCAAATGTGCTTTCATCACTACCTTGTCTATATAAGAAGGAAAGTCATAGGCTATAT
>CAITGN010000259.1:0-2104 GCA_903891965.1 uncultured Bacteroidota bacterium | reverse complement strand
GCACGATTGGTTTCTGCTGTAACGGCAATAATGTATAAAACAAAAGCAATGATAGCAGGAATATGTCCTTTAAATATCCACCAGCCGTTTTCTTGTGCTTTCACAATTTCAGAAATTTGTAAACTACCCGTAAGTACTACAATAGTTAATACTGCAAAGCCTGCAGACAATTCATAACTTACTATTTGAGCACCACTGCGCATAGCACCTAATAAAGAATATTTATTATTACTTGCCCAGCCTGCCATTAAAATACCAATTACGGATAAAGAAGAAACAGAAGAGATATATAAGACCCCAATATTTATATCCCAGATTTGAAAGTTTTTAGCAAATGCAATGGGTGCTAATAATAACATACCCACCATCATCACCACAAAAGGCGCTAGGTTGAATAAAAATTTATCAGCCATATCGGGTACCAAGCCCTCTTTCATAATTAATTTCAAAGTATCGGCCACGGTTTGAAACATACCGCCTGGTCCTACACGGTTTGGTCCCAAACGAATTTGAATATGCGCAGCTACCTTTCTTTCCATAAGTACCAATACCAAACCTAATATGGCAAACAAGCTTATAGCTAACAAAATAACAATGACACATTCCATTGCCAGTGCCATGGTGGGATTAAACTTCATAAATAACCAATCTTGAACACTGGTTGTAATTCCTTCTAAACTAAACATGCGTTTCTGTTTTATATAACTTACAATTCAAACTATATTTTATTCGAATATTATTCTATGTCTATCAATCCTATCTATCAATATCAGGTATCACTAAGTCAAGTGTACCCATACTTGCCATTAAATCCCCAATCTTACTTCCTGCTGCAATATGATTCAGTGCAGATAAGTTGGAGAAGCCTGGAGACCTGAATTTAATTCTGTGCGGCGTAGTACCACCTTCGCTTACTACAAATACGCCAAATTCACCTCTTGCCGTTTCTACTCTTGTATAAAATTCACCTTTGGGTAGTTTTAATACATTTTTTGTTTTGCCTACAAAATCTCCTTCTGGAATATTGTCAATGAGTTGTTCAATAATGCGAATAGACTGATTCATTTCTTTCACGCGCACTATATAACGCGCAAATGAATCGCCTGCTGTTTCTAATACCTCATCAAATTCTACTTTATCATAAACTTCGTAAGGATAAAGTTTTCTGATATCACAACTTACACCACTAGCTCTTGCAACTGGGCCTGTGCAACCATAAGAAATAGCATCTTCCGCAGTTAATATTCCTACGCCCTTAGTTCTGCTTTGGAAAATAACATTGTTGGTGACTAAATCTTCGTACTCGGTTACTTTAGATTTGAATTGTGTGATAAAGGCTTTTACTTTCTTTTGAAAATCGGGATGAATATCATACATCAATCCACCAGGTACAATATAGTTCATGGTTAATCTTGCACCGCAAGTATCTTCCATAATATCGGTGATCATTTCTCTTTCTCTAAATGCGTAAAAGAAAGGAGTGAAAGCGCCTAAGTCCATGGCCATCGCACCTAACCAAAGTTCATGAGAGGCGATACGTGTTAATTCACTTAAAATTACACGCACATATTTAGCACGGTCTGGTACTTCAATAGCCATGCCTTTTTCAACGAGTAAGGCGCAGCCTAAATTATTAATGTGAGAGGATAAGTAATCCATTCTGCTTGTCACATAAATAAATTGACGATAAGTTAAACTCTCGCACATTTTTTCAATAGAGCGGTGGATATACCCTAAATGCGGTTCAATTTTTTTAATGGTCTCTCCATTTAAAGTAACCACTAAATGAAGTACACCATGGGTGGCAGGGTGTTGAGGCCCCATATTAATGACTAGTTCGCCATCGGCACCTAATTCACTGGTATCTTTTAATATTTCAGTTTGATTGTACATCTGCCTATTATAATTTTATCATGTTGATAGGATCTTCAAAATCTTTTCTTAGGGGCCAGTATCCCTTTTTTTCATCAAATCCTTTCGGATTTTCTTCTTCTAGAATTAATTTTCTTAAGTCGGGGTGGTTGGTGAAGTTGACGCCAAACATTTCAAATACTTCACGCTCTAAAAATTCTGCGGTTCTCCAAATATCACAAACGGTTTCAAT
>CAITGN010000258.1:0-3534 GCA_903891965.1 uncultured Bacteroidota bacterium | reverse complement strand
GTGTGATACTTTTAGATGAAATAGAAAAAGCGCATCCAGATATTTATAATATTTTATTACAAGTTTTAGATGATGGTATTTTAACAGATGGCCTAGGAAGAAAAGTAGATTTTAAAAATACTTTAATTATCATGACTTCTAATATTGGCGCTCGTCAATTAAAAGAGTTTGGTGATGGAGTGGGTTTTGCAACGGCTACTCGTGTGCTTCAAACCGATGAAAATAATAGATCTGTTATTGAAAAAGCATTGAAGAGAACCTTCTCTCCTGAGTTTTTAAATAGAGTGGACGATGTAGTAGTGTTTAATTCATTGTCTAAGGAAAATATTTTCTTAATCATTGATATTATCATGAAAAATGTCTTGAGTCGTTTAGTGACTTTAGGATTGAATTTAGTGATATCGGAAGATGCCAAAGGATTTATTGCCGATAAAGGATATGATGTTCAATTTGGAGCAAGACCTTTACATAGAGCCATTCAGAAATATATTGAAGATCCTCTAGCTGAAGAAATCTTAAACCATAGTGTTAAAGAAGGCGATACTTTAATGGGAGATTTAGATAAAGAAAATGGGAAGTTGGTTTTTACTTTACAAAAAAAGGAAAAAGAAAAAACGCCTAAGGCACCTAAAGAACCAAAAGAAGATTAAGGATTCCCCCAACGGTAACTATTTGCTTTTAAGCCAGCTAAATCTATTATGCGGTGCACAACTGTATAAGCTAGTTCTTCAATGGTTTGTGGCTTGCTATAAAAACTTGGAGTAGCTGGACAAATAATGCCACCTGCTAAAGTGATCGTCTCCATGTTTTTAATATGAATTAAGTTATAAGGTGTTTCGCGTGCCACAAGTATGAGCTTTCTTCTTTCTTTTAAAATTACATCGGCAGCCCTGGTGACTAAATCATCACTCATCCCACTTGCTATACGGCCTAAAGTACCCATACTGCAAGGAACAATAATCATAGTATTAAATTGAGCCGAGCCTGAGGCAAAGGGGGCGTTAAAATCGTTTTTTTGGTAAAAATGAAAAGGGTATGTAGTATAGTCTTGATTGCCTAATTCTGTCTCCCAAACAATTTTTGCATTATCGCTCATAACAATGCCTACCGCCTCTATCTGGTCCTGCATTTGGCTTAAACTGTCTAATAAGCATTTGGCGTAAATGGCGCCACTGGCGCCTGTAATGGCTACTACAATTTTATTCATATACTAATAACAAAAATAGGCACTAATTGTTGAATTATAAACGCGGAATCTATTTAGGACCTAAATCTTGCTTAAGATGGATTTTTATAATTAATTTAGAGCTAGTCCCATAAGGATCCATTGACATATCATGAAAATGGGATTTGATATTAGTTCAAACTATGAGTAAGAATAAAGCATGAGTAAGAATAAAGTATTTTGTTTTGGAGAAATTTTATTGCATTACGCACCACCGGTAGCTACTAATTACATAGACAGCCATCAGATGCCTTTTTATTTAGGGGGTGCAGAATTAAATGTGGCCACTGCATTAGCCAATTGGGATATACCTGTAAAATATGGGACAGCCATGCCTTCTCATTTTTTAACAGATCAAATTATAGCTCATTTATCGAAAAAAAATATGGATACCTCTGCTATTCAATTTTCTGGTAATAGAATTGGTTGCTTTTACTTGGAAACAGGCATGGATATGAAAAATGCAGCCGTGGTATATGATAGAGCCCATTCTTCTTTTGCTGAAATAAAAAAGGGGAGTATTGATTGGAAAGAAGTTTTAAAAGACGTGCATTGGTTTCATTTTAGTGCCATATCGGCGGCTCTTACACAAAATGCAACAGATGTTTGCGAGGAGGCTTTAATAGCAGCCACTGATTTGGGCATTCCTATTTCAGTAGACTTGAATTATAGAGCTAAATTATGGCAGTATGGAAAAACGCCTATTGAAGTAATGTCTAAGTTGGTTAAATACTGTACTGTATTAATGGGTAATCTTTGGGCGGTGGAAGATATGCTGGGTATAGCTTCCACTATTCAATCAAGTGAAGGATGTTCTAATGATGCGTTGATAAATGCGGCGAATGAAAGTATGACAAAACTAAAAGCGCAGTTTCCTTTGTTAAATACGATTGCCTATACATTTAGGTTAACTGAAAATTATTTTGGAGTCTTATCTAATAAAAATAATTTCTATACATCTCCAATCTATAATAGTAGAGAGGTGAAAAATATTGTAGGTACTGGAGATTGTTTTATGGCGGGTCTTCTTTATGGGATACAACATAAAAATACGCCAGAAGAATTAATTAATTTTGCTGCAGCTGCAGCGGTGGGTAAATTATATGAATTAGGCGATGCCACTGAGCAAAGCACTGAACAAATAAAAAATAGAATGTTATGATGACAGAAGAACAAATGAAGGCATATGTAAAAAAGGTAAAATTATTGCCCTTGTTTTATCATGATGATATTACAGTTTGTAAAGAAATTATCAAAGCGTTATATAAAGCAGGTATAAGATGTATTGAGTTCACCAATAGGGGGCCACAAGCATTAGAGCATTTTAAATTATTATTAGCGCATAGAAATGAGCACTACGCTGACTTAGTCTTAGCCATTGGTACAATTCAAAATCAAAAAGAAGCCCAAGCCTTTATAGAAGCAGGAGCCGATTTTTTAATAAGTCCAATTTTTGATCAATCTATTGCAGATGCTGCTTATTTACATAAAAAACTATGGATACCTGGTTGTATGACACCCACCGAAATACATATGGCTGAATCTGCAGGCTGTGATTTGATAAAATTATTTCCAGGCAATATACTTGGGCCTGGTTTTGTCACTGCTATTAAGCCTTTATTTCCTAGTCTAAGTTTTATAGTTACAGGAGGTGTTGATACTAGTACAGAGAATTTAACTGCTTGGTTTAAAGCAGGGGTAGTAGGAGTAGGTATGGGCAGTAAATTAATGAGTGAAGAATTATTAGCTTCTAAAAATTATGCTGCCTTGGAAACAACGACTGCAAAAGCCTTGGCTATTATTAATTCTTATTAATCTACTTTATACATTTTCTCATAATACTCTTCAGCCATTCTATTGCTGTCAAATTGGAAGCGTACATCCTTCATTCCGTTTTGTGTAATCTGACGCCAAGTATCTTTGTTGTCATAATACATAGGAACTATTTGTTGCTCTAGTATTTTGTATAATTCATCTAAATCGTAGTCATCTTGTTGTTGAGTGCTCATGTTTTCATAATCGGCCTTTGGAATTACAAAGCCATTATTGCCATGATTGATAAATTCTGGTATCCATCCATCATCGGTAGAAAAATTAATGGCACCATTCATAGCAGCAGTCATGCCGCTTGTTCCTGAAGCTTCTCTTGGCACACGCGGGTTATTCAACCAAACATCTGAAGCCTGTTTCATTCTCTTGCTTAAGCCTAATTCATAACCAATTAATACAGCCACATTATTATAGTTCTTGCTTAAGTGTACTAAATTATTGAATTGAGAAATGGCAGGATGATCTACTGGATAAGGTTT
>CAITGN010000257.1:0-1962 GCA_903891965.1 uncultured Bacteroidota bacterium | reverse complement strand
CGACTGGCAAAAAAAGAAAGAAGAAGAAACAAGCGCTTTATTAGCCGAACAAAAAACAAAAATTCAGAACGAATTAACAGAACAATTAAAAAAGAATATATCGGGCGAATATGAACATAAGCTTAAGTTGATGCAAGACAACGAAGCCAATATGAGCAAGCAGGTTAATGAGTTCAGACAAAAAGAATTAGAATTCTTAAAACAAGTACAAGCCATACAAGCCAAGGAAGCTGAACTGGAATTAGAATTACAAAGAAAATTAAATACCGAAAGAGAAAGTTTAAAAGCACAAATACAAAAGGAAGAAGCTGAACGCTTGTCTATTAAAGACCAAGAGCATGTGCTAAAGGTGAAAGAGTTAGAAAAGCAATTAGAAGACCAACGCAAACTTGCCGAAGAAATGCGTCGCAAAGCAGAACAAGGCAGCATGCAAATGCAAGGTGAGGTTCAAGAATTATTATTAGAAGAACTTCTTAAAACAAGTTTTCCTTTTGACCAGATCTCTGAAGTGGGTAAAGGGGTAAGAGGTGCCGATTGCATTCAACTAGTGCGCAATAGCCTTGGGCAAGAAGCTGGTAAAATTATTTATGAAAGTAAAAGAACCAAGGACTTTAACCAAGAATGGATTGATAAATTAAAAGCGGACATGCGCAGTCAAGGTGCAGACATTGCAGTGATTGTAACACAAACCTTCCCTAAAGAATTAGATCGTTTTGGTGAAAAAGACGGCGTATACATTTGCTCTTTCCAAGAAGTTAAAAGTGTTGCTTTATTATTAAGAAATGCGATTCTAAAAGTCCATGATACTAAAAAGAGTCAAGTGAATAAGGGTGACAAAATGAGTTTTTTGTATGACTACTTGACTAGCAATGAATTCAGCGAACAATGGAAAGCCGTGGGCGAAGGTTTTAGACAAATGCGCTCTAGTATTCAAAAAGAAAGAGACGCTATGGAAAAACTTTGGAAAGCTAGAGAAAAGCAACTTGAAAAAGTATTATTAAATGCGATGCACATTAAAGGATCTATTGAAGGCATTGCAGGTGCTGATGCCATTCACTTAGATTTACTAGAGGATGATACCACCCTTGGACTAGAGGAAGAATAAGCATCTGAGGAAGAATAAGTATCTATGATGGCTTAACTATAAGAAAGAATCTTAGTGATAACAAGTAACGCAGACATAATCATTTCCAAAATGATAGTCTAAACTTACATTGATTTTATTTCCTTTATGTAATATTTCTGCTGGCACAATTCCCCTATCCCCTTTTGTTAATTCAAGGATATTAAAATCCTTTGCAAAATCAATTCCCAATTGTTCATACTTTTTATACATGGCTTCCTTGGCTGCCCATAAAAATGCTAACTGATTCAATTGATCCTTTTCTACCAAACCAGCAATCATTGTTTTCTCCTGGTCATTTAAAAATTTATGCGCCACTTTTGCAATGCGCGGGTGTATGATTTCAATATCTATTCCTACAGGTTTGTCATCTACAGCACAAGCGGCATAACCCTTACAATGTGAAAATGAAAAATGAAAAGGCAATCCAATTATGTAAGGCTTCCCATTATCAGCCATCACCAATTTACTTAAATCTGCCTCAGGCATCATTAATTTAAATAGTAACCTAACGGCTAAATGTTGCGTCCTTCTTTCCTCATTGGCAATGGGCACGGCAAGTTGAACATCTGTCTCAAAAAAAGACGCAGGTTCTTGTATAGACCAAATGGCTAGATGTGCTGTCTCGTTAATATTTTGTTGATAAAAGAAAGGCATTTTGAATTAGATTGCGGTCTGTTTTAAAGACCGAAATTAAACATAAATAGATTAAGATGATATTATCAGATACACGCATACTAGAAGAAATTCAAAAAGGAACCATTAAAATTGAACCTTACGATCGCAAAGACTTAGGCAGCAATAGCTATGACGTGCATTTGGGCAAATGGTTGGCTACT
>CAITGN010000256.1:0-4727 GCA_903891965.1 uncultured Bacteroidota bacterium | reverse complement strand
CTAAAATGTCGCTTGAAAGCTAGCAGGGCTGCTGTAGTATCTTTAATATCATACCCCACCATGGCCAAGGCAAAAGGAATGGAGATAGATTCAGGTAAGTTATATTTTGCATCTGGCTCAAACCAAAGTCCATAGCCTTTTTGGGCTAATAGAACCCAAGGAAATTGAATATTAGGATCCACTTTTCTTTTAGGCGCAATATCGGCATGGCCAATGAAATTGGCATCTGGTATTTTATAATTCTCCTTCAATTGAGCCAATAACAATAACAAACTATTTATTTGTGCGCTGTCAAAAGGCTCAAAGCCATTATTATCTAATTCAATACCAATAGAGCTTGAATTAAGGTCGCTATTATTACCCCATTTTGAAATACCCCCATGCCAGGCCCTCATATAATCGTTCAACATATGATGAATAGTACCATCCTTACAAATAACATAATGCGCACTTACCTTGGTTCTTTCCAATGTAAAAGTTTTTAAAGTTTGCTCGCATGAATTTTGTGCAGTATGATGAATGACTACAAAATTAGGTTTACGTAAATCAAAATTGGTAGTACCTACCCAAGCTTCCGCCTTAGGTAATTGATTAATGGTTTGAACACTTGGATCTTCTTTTAATAATTTTACTAATTCCTTGGTATGCTTTTTATAGAATTGATTGGTTTTTGCATAAGGAAAATGATTACAAGCTGCAATAGTAGTTATTGCAATAAGACCAAAGATGAAGGAAGTTCTTTTTGAAAATACCATGAGCATTGAGGATTGATTTGGATTTACTGATTAATTTAGAAACTGATATATTAAAACTATAAAGTCTATTCACTATGTTCTATTAGCTATACTTTATTCACTATACTTGGCTCTTGTTGTGATAAGCAATGAAAACTACCTAAGCCCCAAATAATATCGGTAGAATCAATGCCCACTACTTCTCTAGTGGTAAAACAAGACTGTATAATTTGCATGGCTTTATCATCCGCATCACATTTAAATGTAGGCACGATAATATGTCAATTGCTTATATAAAAATTAGCATAAGATGCGGGCAGGCTTTGACCTTCGTAAATAACTTCCGCAGGCATTGGTAATTCTACAATATTTAATTGCTTACCACTAAGTAGTCGCATTTGCTTTAATTCTTTTAAATTCTGCTGCAAAATTTCATGATTTGCTGAAAGCACATTAGGTTCTACCACAGTAATAACGGTGTCTTCATTGACAAACCTTACAGTGTCATCAATGTGACCATCGGTATCATCTCCCACAATTCCGTCACTTACCCAAAGTACTTGGTCTATTCCATAATAGTCGCTCAAATACTTTTCAATTTGAGCCTGATTCAAATGAGGGTTTCTATTAGGATTTAACAAACAAGATTTTGATGTCATCACTGTTCCAGCGCCATTAAAATCGACCGAGCCTCCTTCCATAATAATGCCTGGATGAAATACCGGCAAACCCAATGCTTCTCCAATACGCGAAGGAATGACATCATCTAAATCATAGGGAGGATATTTCCCACCCCAAGCATTAATGTTCCAGTCTAAAATGATTTTAGGATCTACTGCATTATCTCTTAGTAAAAAAGAAGGGCCATGATCACGGCACCAAGCATCGTTGGTGGGGTGCATAAAAAACTGAACGCGCTCTAAATTCACACCTGCTAATTGCAACATTTTTTGAGCAGAGTTGCGCATTTTTTCATCCACTACATTTATGCAAACTCTTTCTGTTAAAGAAACAATTTTTACAAACTCGGTATAGGAAGGATAAATACTTGCAATTTTACCAGGCCAACTTTCTTCTTTATGTGGCCAACTTAACCAAATGGCATCATGTGCTGCAAATTCAGCGGGGAAATAATAGCCTAAGGATTTTGGAGTGGCGTTGGTCATTTTATATTAGTATGTCTGCTTAATTTTATTTGTTTGTTTTCTTAAACTTGAATCTTATTTATAATTTAAAGTATAAATTTCATGCATTTATTACTCAGCCTCTTCGTCTAAATATCTTTTAGTAATAGGTCCATAAGAATCAATACGACGATCGCGTAAAAATGGCCAATGTGTTCTATAGCTATCCGATTTTTCTGTATCTATATCAATTACCGCAACTTCTTCTTTATCATGAGAGGCTTCATATAATAAAGTTCCAAAGGGATTACTTACAAAACTACCACCCCAGAATTTCATTAAGCCCTCTTGTTCTAGTCCTACTCTATTCACACTAATCACTGGCACTCCATTGGCAACAGCATGACTGCGTTGTATAGTTTGCCAAGCATTGTATTGTTCTTTATTCGTGGCCTCGTCTTGCGCAGTAGCCCAACCAATAGCAGTTGGATAAAATAACATTTCAGCACCCATTAGTGTAGTAATTCTTGCAGCTTCTGGATACCATTGATCCCAACATATTAAAACACCAATAGTGGCAAATTTTGTTTTGAAAACTTTGTATCCTAAATCGCCGGGGGTGAAATAAAATTTTTCATAATAAGCAGGGTCGTCTGGAATATGCATTTTACGGTACTTACCTAAATAAGTTCCATCGGCATCTAAAACCGCTGTCGTATTATGGTATAAACCTTCCGCTCTTTTTTCAAATAAAGAAGCTATAATAACCACCCCTAATTCTTTGGCTAAAGCTGCTAATGTATTACTGGTTTCACCTGGAATAGGTTCGGCTAATTTAAAATTTTCATAGGCTTCTACATCACAGAAATAAAGTGAAGTAAATAATTCTTGTAAGCAAATAATATTGGCTCCTTTTTTAGCTGCCTCTCTTACTTTTTCAATTGCTTTTAAAGTGTTGGCAGACTTGGATGCCTCACAGCTCATTTGCACTAATCCTACTTTAACAATGGCCATAATTTTAAATTATAAAGGGATAAAATATTTTTAGGTGGTCTTTTGAATAATTGCCTCAAAACTACGAATACCTAATAACTTTTGGGTAATAAAACCTTCTGCATAGTCTACGCCTATTTGATGCCCTAATTCCTTGGCTCTTCCTTTCACAAATTCTAAAAATGCATTGCCGGAAATAAAGGTTTCTGGTTCTGTAGAATTAGGATCGAAAAATTGTGAACTATGTGCAAGTATGGCTTCCATCTTCTTGTCCATGAAAGCACTAATATCTATTACAAAATTAGGCGTCAAATTTCTTGATTGTATATAATGAAATACTTGAGTGGGTCTCCAAGGTGCTTGCACGACTCCATTGTGTGTAGTTTGAATTTTAACGAGGCCCGATAAAAAAGCAGCGTCTACAACTAAGCTAGCCGCGCGTCCATGATCCGGGTGACGGTCCTCGGGTGCATTACAAAAAATAATAGAAGGTTGATATTTTCTAATGGTTTCAATAATGGCGAATTGATTCTCTTTATTGTTCTCAAAAAAACCATCGGCCATCCCTAAATTTTCTCTCACGCCAATACCCATTACTTGAGAAGCCAACTGCGCTTCCTTTAGTCTTTGTGAAGTGGTGCCTCTTGTTCCAAGCTCTCCTTTGGTTAAATCTACAATACCTACTTTTTTTCCTTCAGACACAGCGACTAACAAGGCCCCTGCACAACCCAACTCTACATCATCGGGATGGGCTCCAAAAGCAAGTATATCTAGTGTTTGCATATTTAATTTTTTATCCTTACAAAGGTAAGTACTCAAAAGTCTTTTTTGACAAAAAACCCTCTCTTACTTGCGTAAGAAAGGGTTTGAATAAGTATAAAAAAGAATGTTTTTTAATGGTCTCTCTTTTATTGCTTCTTGGCGTAACGCTTGTTGAATTTATCAATACGACCAGCGGTGTCAACCAACATGTTTTTACCAGTGTAAAAAGGATGTGAAGTGTTAGAAATCTCCAATTTAATAACTGGATACTCTTTACCGTCTTCAAACATAACTGTTTCCTTAGTTTGTGCAGTTGATTTGCCTAAGAATTGAATACCGTTTGACATGTCCTTGAACACTACAAAACGATACGCTTCTGGATGGATACCTTCTCTCATAATTATGATTTTTAAGGATGTACGGGTTTTGCCGTACAATTTATTTAATAGGACGCAAATTTAGCTTAAACCTAGGTTGTAACCAAATTTTAAAGCTTGAAAGGGGCCAATACCCTTATTTCATATTAATATACTGCAAAGGGAGGCCTAAATTGCCCGCCCTGCAAGCTGCTATAACATCTTGTAAATCATCGATTTTCTTGCCAGTCACACGTACAATATCGTCCATAATGGCCGCCTGCACCTTTAGACCACTCTCTTTAATAAGCTTGACCACCTTTTTGGCATCTTCCTGCTTTAGGCCATTTTTCACAGAAACATCCTTTTTGAAGATTTTGCCACTTGGAAAGGCGTCTTTAGAGAAATCAAAGGAGGATGCTTCAATGCCTTGCTTCATAGATCGGCTTATTAATACATCTACAATTTGCTGAATTTTCATTTCTGAATCAGATTCTAATTTCAACATATAATCTTTCTTATTTAAATCAATCACTACATGATTGCCTTTAAAGTCGAAACGATTCGTGATTTCTTTTTTCACAATATTGACTGCATTATCCAATGTTTGAATATCTACAGAACTAGCAATATCAAATGACGGCATACAATTTATTTTAGGATTTAAGAATAGTTTTAGGGAACCAACGTTTTGATTGAATCAAAAATACAATTCCTATCAGTATTAAAAAGGTAGAAATTAATTCTGCTTGTGTAGG
>CAITGN010000255.1:0-1927 GCA_903891965.1 uncultured Bacteroidota bacterium | reverse complement strand
TCTTCAGTAGTTTTTGTAATAGTGACTGCTTGTATGCGGTAATAAATTTCATCTCTTTTATCGAATAGCACTTGCTTATCGTTATATACTAATAAACTAGGGTCGCCTAGGGCTTTTACGAGTATATCAAAGGGGTTCATTGCAATGGCTAAATAACCATCCTTGGTTTTATAAGTACCAAAGGGGGCGGGATTTCCGGGATGTCCAATGCCCGATTCTGGTCTTTCAAACTTTACCCCTAAATTTTGAATAGTGAAATAGTCTTGCATTTGAAATGCAATGGCCGATGAAAGTAAATTGGTTTGTATTTCCTGACCTATGCCTGTTTTTTCTCTAAAATAAAGTGCCGCTAAAATAGCATACACACAGTTAAATGCATTCACCTGGTCACATAGTGCAGTGCCTAAAGCCACAGGGCCATCCGATTTTTTGCCGCTAGTCATAATAGCACCACTTACACTTTGTACAAGTAAGTCTTGACCTGGTCTTGTTAAATAAGGACCATCACTACCCCAACCCGATGCCGAACAATAAATAATTTTTGGATTAATTTTTTTTAAAGCTGCATAGCCATAGCCTAATCTTTCCATCACGCCTGGTCTGAAATTCTCCACCACTATATCGGCCTGTTCTATTAATTGAAGTATAATTTTCTTGCCTTCTTCTTTTTTCATGTCAATAGCAATCGATCTTTTATTTCTATTCCATGCCATAAAACAAGGCGACTCATCTTCTGCAATCCATTTATTAAAAAAGGTCATGCCTCTATAAATATCGCCAGAACCATACCTTTCTATTTTAATAACATCTGCTCCTAGGTCGCCCAACATTTGTGTGGCGTAAGGGCCTTGTAATAGTTGCGAAAAATCAATCACTTTTAAACCTGCTAATGCCTGCTTCATTGTATGCTCAATTATTTTAAATTATTTATTCTGTATATCTTGGAACTGTACAAAGTCCACCATCTACTTTAATGTCTTCTCCTGTAATAAAACCCGATTCATCAGATGCTAAGAAAACCGCTGTCATAGCTACTTCCATAGGAGTACCTAATCTATTCATAGCATGTTGTGCAGCACTTTTTTCTAAAAAAGCGTTACCTTCTGTCTCTGCTCTTTTTGCATTCATCGGTGTATTAATGGCTCCTGGTGAAATACTATTAAAGCGCACATTGCTAGGACCAAACTGGCCTGCTAATTGATTGGTCATAGAAAGCATGGCTCCTTTGGCTCCCGCATAAGCCGTCCAATTATGCCAACTACGAAAAGCTTGAGTAGATGAAATATTAATAACACTTCCCGATTTTTGTTTAATCATATGAGGAAGTGTTTCTTTAATAGTTCTGAAAACACTTTTTAAATTAATATTCATTAAGGTATCCCAATCGCTTTCAGGCATTTCCATAATATTACCTCCAATAGCTACTGCTGCATTATTCACTAGTATATCTATTTGTCCAAATGCTTTAATAGTTTGCTCAATTAAGTTTTTTACATCCTCTGTATTTCCTACATCGGTTTTTACAGCTAAAGTTTTAGCGCCATTCGCAGACAAATGTTTTGCTTCTTGATTTAATTTAGCTTCATCAATATCACTTAATACTACCATCGCACCTTCCGAAGCAAAGGCAGTGGCAATAGAAAGTCCAATACCACCTGCAGCACCCGTAACAATGGCTACTTTATTTTTTAATCTCATGCAATTATTTTTTTTCATTAACGGTGATCCAATAATTTTCAATTTCTTCTAAACTCTTACCCTTGGTTTCAGGAATAATTTTAATGGATAAATATAAAGCTGGTGTAGTCACTAAAGCAAATAGCCAAAATGTACCCGCAGGTGAAAGCTTTTCTAATAATAAAGGCGTAAGCTGCCCTACCAGCGCGGTTCCTATCCAAAGTGAAAAAGTAGCTAATGCCATGGCTTG
>CAITGN010000254.1:0-8215 GCA_903891965.1 uncultured Bacteroidota bacterium | reverse complement strand
TGAACTAGCTTTGAACAAATAATTCTAAGAACGCCTGCTTATATGGATCCTCATTTTTATAGTACCATTGAAATACCAGCTATTGCTGAATTTAAGGATAGGGGAAGTAAGTTCTTGGCCTACTCTTACCCAGTAGATTCTGTGGATACTTGTAAAAAAATTATAGCAGGGCTTAAAAAAGAACATCCCAAAGCTGTTCATTTTTGTGTGGCCTATAGAATAGGCGTAGAAGGCAATTTATTTAGAGCCAGTGATGATGGAGAGCCAGCGGGTTCTGCAGGCAGGCCCATCCTAGGACAAATAGATAGCAAACAACTTACCAATATAATGGTAGTGGTAGTGCGCTATTTTGGAGGTAGTTTATTAGGCGTGCCTGGTTTAATTAATGCATATAAAACGGCTACTACACTTGCTTTACAATTAGCACCCATTGTGCAAAAGCCCATTGAACTGAACTATGAATTAAATTTTGATTATCATCAAATGAATGAAGTGATGATGATTGTGAAGCAATATAATTGTTCGGTAACGGAACAGGAAGCGCAATTATTTGTACAATTAAAAATTGGCATACCCAAAGCCAGGTTAGAAGAAGCGCTGAATAAATTCAATGATTTAAGAGAAGTAAAATTAACCTTGATCTCTAATTAATATAGCCGACTTAGTATTTATAAAAACCTTCTCCCGTTTTTACACCTAGTTTTCCTTCCTCTACCATTTTAACTAATAATGCAGCAGGCGCGTATTTTGAATTGTTAAAACCTTCTTCCATAATGGTCATAATATTTTTACAAACATCAAGCCCAATATAATCGGCTAGTTGTAAGGGCCCCATGGGATGTGCCATACCTAGTTTCATAATTTGATCAATGGTTGCAGCATCGCTTATGCCTTCAGAAAATGCATGTATGGCTTCATTAATCATGGGCATTAAAATTCTATTGGCAATAAAACCTGGCGCGTCTTTTACCACGCAAGGAATTTTATCTATTTTTTTGGTTAAGGCTACGATGGTATCCGTTACACTTTCAGCAGTGGCGTTGCCATTAATAATTTCTACCAATTTCATAATAGGCACTGGGTTCATAAAATGCATACCAATAACTAGTGTGGGTCTCTTAGTAGCAGCGGCTAATTGAGCAATTGAAATAGAAGAAGTATTGGTAGCCAGTATACAAGCTGGCTTTGCGTATTGGTCAAGACTTACGAATATCTTTTTTTTAATCTCTGCATTTTCGGTAGCAGCTTCAATAACTAAGTTGGCATGGGCAACTCCTTTTTCAATAGATGTATATGTTTGAATATTGGATAGCGTACTTGCTTTGTCTTCAGCCGTAATAGTTTGTTTGGAAATTTGTCTGTCTAAATTCTTTTCAATGGTAGCCATTGCTTTTTCTAAAGCAGTGGCTTGTGCATCAATTAATTGAACCTTGAAACCTTTTTGTGCAAAAACATGTGCAATGCCATTACCCATGGTGCCAGCACCAATCACAGCAATATTTTCCATAAAACTATTTTTTCGATTTATAATCACCTCTTTTCCATGCATTGATAAAACTTCTCCATGCACTTGGGTTTAATATATTCATTGGAGGCAATTGCCCTGAGTAATAATATTTAGAAGCTTGTTGTGTCAAAGATGCACCCACTGCCTCTTTACCATCATAAGGTAAGCTTGAAAGAATAATTCTTTTCTGACTCATGCTGGTATTTTTTCTAGCAGTTTCATACAAGTCGTCATCCACTTTGGCATTTACAAAATCTCTTTCAAACTGCGCGCGCGAAGGTCTTGCCTTTAAAATGGTGGCAGGTAAGAAATTAGTATCATTTACCATTAATTGAATCACACTATATTGGTTGCCTTCTAATTTCAATGGAATTAAGATGGTTCTATCTTTAAAACCTACACAAGAAAATGTAATACGCTCGCCTTTATTTACTGCAATGGAGAAAACCCCATCATTATTGGTAATGGTTCCACGCCCTTTTTTATCGACTAAAACACTTGCAAAAGGGATAGCCCTTAAACTATCCGCCGTCATAATAACTCCATACAATTGAATCACAGAGTCGCGGTAAATATCGACCGTTTGTGCATAGGCCTTGTTTTGGCTAAAGCTAGCCAGGGTAATCATAGTTATAAATAATGCCTTTCTCATGTACTTGCAAATTTAAGCCTCAATCTTGAAATAATCGAAGCCATTTTTGAATATTCTGCCTCTTAAAACAGCAAAATAAGTGCAATGAGCGTTAACTTTGCAGCGATCTAAATTTTTTAACAAAAACTTCCATAATGACTACCTCGGATATTTTAAAGGCCCTAAGTAATGTGCAGGAACCAGATTTGGGTAAGGACTTGGTTACTTTAAATATGATCAAAGACCTTCAAGTGGACGGCGATAAGGTGAGCTTTACCATTGTGCTTACAACGCCTGCCTGTCCTATGAAGGATTTAATGAAAAATGCCTGTGAAAATGCCATTAAATTACTAGTGAACAAGGCGGCTATTATTGAAGTGAATTTTACTTCTAATACCACCAGTTTAAGAAAAGATGAAAAGAAGGTTTTAGGGCAGGTTAAAAATATTATTGCAGTAGTAAGTGGTAAAGGGGGTGTCGGAAAAAGTACTGTTTCAGCAAACTTGGCTTTGGCTTTAGCAGAAGGTGGCGCTAAAGTAGGATTAATGGACGCCGATATATACGGCCCGAGTGTTCCTATTATGTTTGGTGTAAGAGGTCAAAGACCTATGATGAAAGATGGAGATGGAAATGGAATTATAATTCCTTTAGAAAAATATGGCATTAAATTAATGAGTATTGGATTATTGGTGGATGAAAAAGATGCAGTGGTTTGGAGAGGTCCAATGGCGAGCAGTGCTATTCGTCAATTCATCACCGATGTTGATTGGGGAGAGCTAGATTATTTAGTGATTGATATGCCTCCTGGCACTGGTGATATACATTTAACCATTATGCAAACAGTTCCTGTAACAGGCGTAGTAATTGTAACTACACCTCAAACAGTAGCACTCGCCGATGCTAAAAAAGCTATTGCGATGTTTGGTCAGGCCAATGTGAAAGTGCCCATTATTGGTTTAATTGAAAACATGTCTTACTTCACACCTGCTGAATTGCCAAACAATAAATATTATTTATTTGGAAAGCAAGGCGGGCAGAATTTAGCCACAGAATATGATTTAGCTTTCTTGGGAGAAATACCTTTAGTACAATCCATAAGAGAAGGCGGTGATGCGGGTGTACCTGCCATGGTAGGGGAAGAAGAAGAAGTTTCCAAAGCTGCTCTAAGAGGAGTCGGATCTAATGCGGTTCGTCAAATAGCTATTCGTAATGCCAATCTTCCTAGAACAGAAACAATATCAGTTGCTTAATATGCCGAATAAAATTATCATTGCTATTGACGGTTATTCTTCTTGTGGAAAAAGCACTTTGGCAAAAGCCTTAGCGGCTCAATTGGAATATGTATTTATTGATACAGGGGCTATGTACCGTGCAGTGGCACTTTATTTTTTAAGAAACAATATTGATTTTGATAATGAAGCGCAAATTCTAAAAGCCTTAGCAGCAATAAAATTAAACTTTGTATACAATGCTACAAGTTTAAAAAGTGATATGGTTTTGAATGGTGAAAATGTAGAAGCTGAAATTAGAGAAATGCGTGTGAGTGAAAAAGTGAGTGAAGTGGCTACCATTGGCACAGTAAGAGACTTTGCTGTAGCACAACAACAAGCCATGGGTGAATTCAAAGGTATTGTAATGGATGGTAGAGATATTGGTACTGTTGTGTTTCCCAAAGCAGAGCTTAAAATATTTGTAACAGCCAACCCTGCTGTTCGTGTAGAAAGAAGGTTTTTAGAATTACAAAAAACCAATCCATCCATTCGTAAAGAAGAAATTGAAGCGAATTTGCAACACCGAGATTTAATGGATACTACAAGAGAAAGAAGTCCTTTAAAACAAGCTGAAGATGCTGTTGTTTTAGACAATACAAATATGACTAGAGAAGAGCAATTTAATTTAGCACTTAGTTGGGCGATTGCCAAAATTGGATAACCTCTTCAAGGGCTTCCTCTACATTATAATAACCTGCAATTTTTCTAATCACCGATTCCACTACTGTATCTGGACAGCTAGCACCGCTGGTCATAAGTATAGTCACCGTATTTTTTGCAGGTAAATAATTTTGAATAATTTCTTCCGACTTATCATTCCAATTAGTTTTAATAATTTGATTTTCATCAATTATTTTATTAGCATCGTCTATAAAATAAGTAGGTAGCTTTTGCTCACATAATTCTACTAAATGTGAACTATTACTGCTATTTTTTCCACCCATTACAATTGCTAAATCGGCAGTAGTATTTAATAATTCTATGACTGCAGACTGGTTATCGTTGGTTGCATAGCAAAGCGTATCACGCGTATCGGCAAAATGGGCGCTGAGATTTTCTTTACCATATTTGATAGCCACTATATTTTTTAAATAATCTGAAATGGCCTGCGTGTCGGTAGCAAGCTGGGTGGTTTGATTAATTACCCCTAATTTTTCAAAATGTATACTAGGATCAAAACCTGCTGAATGTCTATTTTTAAAATGCTTTTCAAAATCACTTATGGGAAGCTCTCCTGTAATTATTTTACCTAATACTATCGCTTCCTGCATATCATTCACAATAACGGTGGGTGCTTTATGCGCAGCATGAGAAAAAGTAGCCCTGGTTTCTTCGTGCTTAGGTTTGCCATGAATAATAATGGTAAAACCTTTTTTCGCAATTTGATCTCCGCGGTTCCATACTTTTTCCACAAAGGGGCAAGTGGTATTATACTTATGAATTTGAATACCTATGGCATTTATTTTTGCTTCCAATTCTAAAGTAGTACCAAAGGCAGGTATAATGACTACATCTTCTTTAGTGAGAGTGGTTAATGGAATAATTTCATTTCCATTGGTATCATGTAAAAATTGAACACCTTTTTTAGTTAAGTCGGCATTTACTTGAGGGTTATGAATCATCTCACTTAATAGAAATATTCTTTTGCCTTTATTCTCTTCAATAGTTTTATAAGCAATTTCAATAGCGTTTTCTACCCCGTAACAAAATCCAAAATGACGGGCAAGGTATATCTTTAGAGGTCCTATATCAATAAGGGCTGGACTAAAATCTTTTTTCAATTTATCTTCTTCCTTGCGCTTATTCTTAATAGCACTTATTAAAGTACTACGATAACCGGAAGGAACCTCAAAATGCTTCATGCTGAACTTTTATTGACTTATAGACACAAAAGTACATAGTTCATATCTTTTTACCCATTTTTCCCTCAAACATTGCCTATAAATCTGGGCTTTACTAGTATAGGCTACTTATCTTTGCGCCATGAATTACGTTTCTGTAGAAGGATTGACTAAAAGTTATGGCATTACCCCTTTGTTTAAGGGTATCAATTTTAATATCAATGAAGGCGATAGTATTGCTTTAATTGCTAGAAATGGGGTGGGAAAGACCACTTTGTTAAGAATATTAGCAGGCAAAGAACAGCCCGATGCGGGAACGGCCAAAATTCACAAGGACGTGCATTTGGTTTTATTTGAACAAGACCCTCAGTTTATTGAAACTGCGAGTATTACACAAAATATATTCAATCAGGATCATCCAGTGATGAAGGCCATTAGTAATTATGAAATGGCCATGGAAACGGAGGATGAAAACTTGATTACCGATGCCATTATGGAAATGGAAGAAACAGGTGCCTGGGATTTTGAATCGAAAGTGAAAACTATTTTAACGCAGTTAAATATTAATCATTTAGAACAACCGGTTTCAAAATTAAGTGGAGGACAACGCAAGCGTGTTTCTTTAGCAAAAACTTTAATTCAAATTGGTTTTGAGCCCAAGCATGTTTTATTATTAATGGATGAGCCAACCAACCATTTGGATTTAAATATGATTGAGTGGTTGGAGAATTATTTATTACAAGAAAAAGTAACCCTATTACTTGTATCGCATGACCGTTATTTCTTAGAAGCGGTGACTGACCAAATTTGGGAATTAGAAAGAGAAAATTTATACTCGTATAAAGGTGATTATGAAAATTATTTAGAAAAGAAGGCTGCCAGAATTGATTCTGAACTAGCCAGCATAGATAAAGCCAAGAATACATTTAGAAAAGAACTAGAGTGGATGCGCAAGCAGCCCAAGGCTAGAACTACTAAAAGTAAAAGCCGTCAAGATAATTTTTATGAAGTAGAAGCAAAAGCCAAACAGAAAATAGAAGAGACCAATTTGCAATTGGACATGAAGATGACAAGGTTAGGTGGTAAAATTATTGAAGCTAAAAAAGTATATAAGTCTTATGGCGATTTAGTAGTCTTAAAAGGTTTTGATTATACATTTAGTAAAGGAGAGCGTATTGGCGTAGTGGGAAAAAATGGAGTGGGAAAATCTACCTTCTTACAAATTTTGCAAGGCATAACCCAGCCCGATAGCGGAAAAATAAATGTAGGGGAAACCATTGTCTTTGGTCATTTCTCACAAGAGGGGCTAGTGTATAAAAAAGACATGCGTGTGATTGAGTTTTTGAAAACTTTTGCAGAAAACTTTCCACTGGCAAGTGGAGGTTCCTTAAGTGCAGCACAGTTTTTAGAATTATTTTTATTCACTCCCGATAAACAATATACTTATTTAAGTGCTTTAAGTGGGGGAGAGAAAAAGCGTTTACAGCTACTTACTATTTTATTTAAAAATCCGAACTTTCTTATATTAGATGAACCTACCAATGACTTAGATCTTCCCACTTTGGCGGTCTTAGAGCAATTTTTAATTGATTTTGCAGGTTGTGTCTTATTAGTATCGCACGATAGATATTTCATGGATAAGTTAGTAGACCATTTATTTATTTTTGAAGGGGATGGTGTAATTAGAGACTACCCAGGTAACTATACCCAGTTTAGAATTCTAGAAAAGACCAAGCAAAACTATGCAGCCGTGAGTTCTGATATTTCTAAGGCACAGGATTTCTCTGTTCCAGTCAAAGAAGAACCTGCTACTGTGCAAGCGCCTTTGGTAGCTGTAAAAAAGACTGCTGAAAAATTAAGCTTCAAAGAAAAAACTGAATTGGATAACTTGAATAAAAATATTCCAGCATTGGAAGAAAAGAAAAAAGAATTAACTGAAAAATTAAATGATAGCAGTTTGGCCTATGATAAAATCATAGCATTAAGTGAAGCATTAGGCTCCTTGAATAGCCAATTAGAAACTGCAGAATTAAGATGGTTAGAACTCAATGAGAAGATTTGATTAAAATAGTTTAATGAAAACAGTGTTTTCATATAGTACCTGGGCCTCATTTTTGAGTTTTACTTCAATTATGAGGCCTAAGTTTTTGGGCATAACTATTTTTTCATAATAATTTGGATGAAGAATACAGTGGGTAAATATTTTACTTAACAATTCATCATTAAACTAAAATTATTATGAAACCTATTGAACGCATTTCCGCGTACTTAAAATTCAAAAACATTAGTCCACATTCCTTTGAACGTAAAGTGGGCCTTTCTAATGGCTATTTTGCCAAACAACTCCGTAATCTAGGCTCCATTGGCTCAGACATTTTAATTAGAATTGACGAGCTCTATGCCGACTTAGATATTCTTTGGGTACTTACGGGCCAAAGACAAATGATCAACGCTTCCAATGACCCCTCTGGTGAATTTGGTAGTATGAAATTGGATGAATTTATATCCAAGTATGAAACAGAGAATAGAAAAATTAAAGTATTGGAATCGGATGTAGAAAAATTACAAGTTGTATTGAATGACAAGGATAAAATTATCTCCCTTTACGAAGTCATTGCTAGTAATAAAATAAATTCGGCACCTCCTGAGAATAATCATCAAGTGATGCCGAATCAATAATATTTATTTAAGCATAAGAGGCAACTGGTTCACAAGTACACACTAAGTTTCTGTCTCCATGTGTATTGTTTACCCTTGCCACTGTTGGCCAGAATTTATTTTGTTGCACATAATATAATGGGAAGGCAGCTTCTTGTCTTGTATAAGCATGGGTCCATTCATTTGCGCAAATTACTTTCTGTGTATGCGGTGCGTTTTTCAAAGGATTGTCTACTTTATCAGAAACCCCCTTTTCAATAGCGGTAATTTCATCATGTATAGAAATTAAGGCATCGCAGAAACGATC
>CAITGN010000253.1:0-1958 GCA_903891965.1 uncultured Bacteroidota bacterium | reverse complement strand
TCTCTTTGCTGCTTTATTTCCTTTTCATACATGGGTACCCGATGGTCACGCATCTGCGCCTACAGCAGCTTCTATGTTTTTAGCAGGTATTTCTATGAAACTAGGTGGCTATGGTTGTTTACGTATGGCCGCTTTAATGCCCGATGCAGCGCATAGTTATTCATGGATCATCATTTTATTGGCAACCATTGCCATTATTTATGGTGCATTCGCCACCATGATGCAAACCGATTTAAAATACATCAATGCTTACTCTTCCATTAGTCACTGCGGCTTTGTAATACTTGGAATTGGCATGTTGAATAAAACTTCTATTAACGGTGCAGTGATACAAATGGTATCTCATGGTTTAATGACTGCCTTATTCTTCGCCGCAATTGGTATGATCTATTCAAGAACACATACTAGAATGGTGGCACAATTAGGGGGCTTATTAAAAGCCATGCCATTTATCTCTACGGTATTTGTGATTGCTGGTTTATGTTCTTTAGGACTACCAGGCTTCAGCGGATTTGTGGCCGAGATGACTGTATTTATGGGCTCTTGGCAAAACCCAGATGGAGTATATCGTGCTGCTACAGTTATATCTGCAGCTTCTATTGTGGTTACTGCAGTTTATATATTACGCGCTACAGGCAGAACCATTATGGGCCCTATCTCTGATGAGCATGCTTTGTTAAGCGATGCTAGTTGGAATGAAAAATTAGCAGCCGGTTTATTAATCATAGGAATTTTAATTATTGGATTAGCGCCCTTTTTAATTAACCAATTAATTATGCCTAGTACCGATTTTTTAATGATCAACATTAATAAAGCCATTACCCTTAAATAATTTCGCCTCATGTCATCTAACATTTTTATATTACTAAGACAGGAGCTTCTACTAAGCTTACTTATTTTTATTTTACTATTTATTAAAATTGGTAAAGAGAGAAGCAATGAAAGCATTTTAAACTTAATCAATGGCTTATTGCTTGTCAATTTAGCAGCTGGTTTATTTGGCATGAGTGAAGGAGGAATTTTCAATGGTATGTTTACCACTAATGCTTTTATTGTACTAGAAAAAAATATATTGAACCTAGCTTTATTAATTATTTCCATGCAATCTTACGCATGGTTAAAAAACCATAAGCAATTAGCTGAATTTTATTTATTAATCTTCACATCAATGCTAGGTATGTTCTTTATGATTTCAAGTGGTAATCTATTAATGTTCTACCTAGGCCTTGAAATGTCTACCATTCCTTTAGCTGCTGCAGCTAATTTCGATTTAGCTAAAAGAAAATCATCAGAAGCTGCTATGAAATTAATTTTATCATCTGCTTTTTCTTCAGGTATTTTATTAATGGGTATTTCTTTTATATATGGCACAACGGGTACGCTTAGCTTCGATGTCTTAACGGCACATATTACAAATAACCCCATGCAAATATTTGCATTTATCTTAGTGGTATCTGGTTTTGCCTTTAAAATATCTGCTGTGCCTTTTCACCTTTGGACTGCCGATGTATATGAAGGTTCTCCAGTAGCTGTGACTGCTTTTTTATCAGTGGTTTCTAAAGCAGCGGTGCTATTCACTTTCACTTCCATTTTATATAAAGTATTTACCCCTATTGCTACTATATGGTATAGTGTACTTGTGGTATTGTCTATAGCAACTATTTTAATTGGTAATTTATTTGCCCTAAGACAAGATAACTTTAAACGCTTCCTAGCCTTCTCCTCTATTGCACAAGTTGGTTTTATATTAATTGGTATTTCAGGAAGCTCTCAAGCAGGCTCTGCTTCACTAGTTTACTTTGTATTAATTTATGTATTCTCTAACCTTGCTGCCTTTGGTGTGGTATCGGTTGTAAGCGCTTTAGCAGGTAAAGAAAACATTTCAGACTTTAAGGGCTTTTATAAAACCAACCCATTTTTATCTTGGGTATTAACCATTGCTTTATTTTCACTTGCAG
>CAITGN010000252.1:0-2695 GCA_903891965.1 uncultured Bacteroidota bacterium | reverse complement strand
TGAATATTTTTATCGGCGCGCATTTCACTAGTGAAAACTTGTATACCATTTAAATGAAGTAAGTCCACCGCTTTTAATAAACTATTCACTCTTACAATATGTATATGTTCAAGTGCGCCTGCACTACTTTTAAAAGCTTCTTCATTTAAAGCACCTACGCCTTTATCAGGAATAATTAAAGCCTGAGCGCCACAGCAATGTATACTTCTTCCAATGGCGCCAATATTTCTTACATCGGTTACACCATCTAGCATTAAAAATAAAGGGGTTTGTCCTTTGGCTACTACAAAATCTATCACTTCTTGTAATTCTAAATATTTTACCTTAGAAATATAAGCGAGCACCCCTTGATGATTCGCCTTAGACATTCCATTTAATTTTTCAATGGGTACTAATTGTATAGGAATACTTTTTTCTCTTGCTATATTTTTAATTTCACTTAAGCCCTCGCCTTGTGCATTTTTTTGAATGAGTATTTTTTCAATATTGGTACCCGACTCAAAGGCCTCTATTAATGGCTGACGACCAATAATAAATTTACGCTCTGTTACAGGACCGCGATCTGCATTAAATCTGGGTCTTGGTTTATAAGGTCTATCTGGTCTTGATTGTCTTTCCTCCATAGAATTCAAAGTTAATCGATTTTTGATTGCATCGCATTCCATTTCAAAATGGCAGCCACTGTTATAGAATCGGTTATTTTTCCCTCCATCACCCATTGCAAGGCTTGGGTAAAGGGCATTTTTTGAACGGCTAGTTTTTCTGTGTCTTCCGGTTCAGCTTCTCCTGCTGTTAAGTCTTGGGCTACATAAACCACCGCATATTCATCAGATACTGAATTGGAAACATGCATGCGTAATATTTCGGTCCAAGATTTTGCAATAAAACCCGTCTCTTCTTTTAATTCTCTTTTAGCAGCCGTTAAATAATCGGTTCCTTCTGGGCAACCCCCTTCTGGAATTTCCCAACTGTACTCATTTAAGGGAAAACGGTATTGACCTACTAAATAGGTATCTCCATTTTCATCTATTACAATAACGCCAATAGCAATATTTTTAAAATGTACTTTACCATAAATACCTGGCGTGCCCGCAGGGGTAATTACTTCGTATTCGGTTAAGTTTATCCAAGCATTATCATAAACTAATTTTCCGCTAATAGTTTTCCAAGGATTTTTTTCGTTGGTCATAAAATTACATTCATCAATTGTCTAATTAAAATCTTCCTCTATCGCTTCTCTCTAGAACCTCTATCATTGTCATCTAAATAAAAAGCCCTCTCGAATCTCGAGAGGGCTTTTATACTTCATCAAAACATTATTTTAAACCGAAAGCTTTTTTCACTTTCGCAACATAATCTAATTTCTCCCAAGTAAATAATTCTACTTTCATAGTTTTTGATTTACCGTCTGGTGTAGTGAAGGTTTTAGTCACTGTTTCGTTCTTGCGACCCATATGTCCGTAAGCAGCAGTTTCACTATACATAGGTGTTCTTAACTTTAATCTTTGCTCAATAAAGTAAGGACGTAAATCAAAAATGGATTCTACTAACTTCCCAATTTGACCATCGTTTAATTTTACTTTAGCAGTACCGTAAGTGTTTACGTTAATAGAAGTAGGTTTAGCTACTCCAATGGCGTAAGAAACTTGTACCAATACTTCAGAAGCTACACCAGCAGCTACTAAGTTCTTCGCAATATGACGCGTTGCATAAGCAGCTGAACGGTCTACCTTACTAGGATCTTTACCAGAGAAGGCTCCACCACCGTGTGCACCTTTACCACCGTAAGTATCTACGATAATTTTACGGCCTGTTAAACCAGTGTCACCATGTGGACCACCAATTACAAACTTACCTGTTGGGTTAATATGATACTTAATATCGTTGTTAAACAACTTAGCGTATTTCTTATATTTTGCTTTTACACGAGGAATTAAAATTTCAACAATATCTTTTTTAATTTTCGCTAACATTTTTGCTTCTGCATCAAAATCATCGTGTTGAGTAGATACCACAATGGCATCAATTCTTACGGGTTGATTTTTATCGTTATACTCAAGGGTAACTTGAGACTTTGCATCGGGACGTAAATATTTAATGGCCTTGTTCTCTCTTCTTAAGGCAGCTAATTCAATAAGAATTTTGTGTGCTAAGTCTAAAGCTAATGGCATGTAATCTTCTGTTTCATTGCTTGCATAACCAAACATCATACCTTGGTCACCAGCACCTTGCTCTTCTTTTTTCTTTCTATCTACCCCTTGATTAATATCGGCAGATTGTTCGTGAATAGCAGATAATACACCACAGCTATCCGCTTCGAACATATATTCACTTTTTGTGTAACCAATTTTCTTGATCACATTACGTGCAATAGTTTGTACATCTAAATAAGCTTTAGATTTTACTTCACCTGCTAAAACTACTTGACCAGTAGTTACTAAAGTTTCACAAGCTACTTTTGACTGAGGGTCAAAGGCTAAAAAGTTATCGATTAAGGCGTCAGAAATCTGATCGGCTACTTTGTCTGGATGTCCTTCTGATACACTTTCAGAAGTAAATAAATATGGCATAGATTAGTATTTAAGGTGCAAATATATTAATAAAATCAATAAATCGAACTATAGGTCGGAGTAATAGATACGCAACCTCATTCTGAACTTAGTTCTTTTTCCGCCTCCTAGAACCACACGACCTG
>CAITGN010000251.1:0-2262 GCA_903891965.1 uncultured Bacteroidota bacterium | reverse complement strand
TTCTGCGGAGAGTTAGGGATTCGAACCCCAGGACCTGTTACAGTCAACAGTTTTCAAGACTGCCGCATTCGACCGCTCTGCCAACTCTCCGCGGCAAATGTAGGAAGGGAAACCCAATTATGCAAAAAATACTTGTATTTATTGGCCTTAAACAATTGCTCTAATTTATTGACTACCATGTATCTTTACAAAAAAGGACTAGGTGAAAGAATTGTCGGCTTTAAATGTGTTTTTTTGGAAGTATAGGTTCCGGTTTTTTACTGGAATTCTTCTGGTTATTGCTACCAATTACCTGGCCGTTTTAGCCCCTCAAATTACCGGATATGTGGTGGGTTTGGTACAAGCTAAACTTCCTGGGGGTAAGCCGGCCCCATCTTTACACAATGAAATCATTGTGAATTGGATTAGTAATTTTAGCGCAAGCAATAATTTCAGTTTTGCCTGGTTAATTACCTTTTGTAGTGTTACCATTTTAGTTTTGGCCATTGTAAGAAGCGTATTTATGTTCTTTATGCGTCAAACTATTATTGTAATGAGTAGGCATATTGAATTTGACCAAAAAAATCAGGTCTATACACATTATCAAAAATTAGATACAGAATTTTATAAAACCCATAGCACAGGAGACTTAATGAGTCGTATTACTGAAGATGTAAGTAGGGTAAGAATGTATACAGGACCCTCTATAATGTATTTGATAAATTTAGTTTCTTTAATTGGCTTTTGTTTGTACAATATGTTTAGCAAAGATGTTCGTCTTAGTTTATATGTATTAGCGCCTCTTCCCATTTTAGCTATTACTATTTATTTTGTGAATAGTATTATTAATAAAAAGAGTGAAGAAATACAGGGCCAGCTTTCTGATTTAACCACCAACGCGCAAGAATCTTATTCTGGTATTAGGGTGATAAAATCTTTTGTACAAGAAAAAGCAATGCTCGGTTTTTTTAAAACCAATAGTGAGCTTTACCGAAAAAATGCAGTGAGCCTTGCCAAGGTTGAAGCCTTTTACGCACCCACCATGGCTTTGATGATAGGCCTTAGTACTTTATTAACTATTTATTTAGGAGGCCTAGAAGCTTTGAAAGACCCTCGAAAAGTAGGCACTGTAATTGAGTTTGTGATTTATATCAACATGCTCACTTTTCCTGTGAGTGCGATTGGTTGGACAGCGAGCATGATTCAACGTGCGGCAGCTTCTCAAAAAAGATTAAATGAATTTTTATCTATTGTTCCCGTTATTTCTACAAAAAATACAAAGCTCGTTCCTTCTTTTGAAGGAAATATAGAATTTAATAATGTTGGATTTGTATATCCACATTCTGGTATACATGCCTTAAATAATTTTGATTTAAAAATTAAAGCAGGCCAAAAAGTTTTAATACTGGGTAAAACGGGTGCTGGAAAAACTTCTATTGCCCAACTTATTACTAGAATGTATGAAACTAGTTCCGGCACTATAAAAATAGACGGGGTAGATGTGAACAGTATTAACACGCATCAACTAAGAAAAGAAATTGGCTATGTGCAACAAGATGTTTTTTTATTCAGTGATTCTATTGAAAATAATATTCGATTTGGAGTAGATGCTAGTTTTACCCATGATGACCTTATCAAAGCCACTCAAACGGCGCATGTATTAAATGAAATTAATAATTTGCCAAAACAATTTGAGACCTTGGTAGGTGAGCGTGGCACTACTTTAAGTGGGGGTCAAAAGCAAAGAGTAGCCATTGCCCGTGCCTTATTAAAAAAGCCCAATATTTATATTTTTGATGATTGCTTAAGTGCGGTAGATGCGAATACAGAACAAATTATTTTGTCTAACTTAAAAAGCTATATTCAAAACAAAACGGCCCTTTTTATTACGCACCGCATATTTTATAGCTTTCAATTCGACCTTATAATTTATATAGAGGACGGTAAAATTGCTGAAATGGGCACCCATGATAGTTTGTTAGCTAAAAATGGCCTCTATGCTGAATTATATAAGGTTCAACAGACCCAAGAACAACATTAAAATAGCCCTTAAAATTTTACTTTTTCAATAACATTTTATATTTTTAAGAATATTAATAGTAAAGGAATATGGAACAAGAGCAATACGAAAACAACAACGACCGAAAAATTGAGAGTGTCTATAGTACCCGTGTGCGTGCAGGCAAGAGAAGAACTTATTTCTTTGATGTAAGAGCTACCCGTGCGAACGATTATTTTTTAACCATTACAGAAAGTAGAAAGCGTTTTGATAATAATGGTTAT
>CAITGN010000250.1:0-9063 GCA_903891965.1 uncultured Bacteroidota bacterium | reverse complement strand
TTAGTATACATGGAACTATAATAAGTTTGATAAGAACCGCTAGTTACATTTTCTAACCAAGGACCATTATTCAAATACCAATCAATGGTGGCAGCCAAGCCTTGCTCAAAAGTAACAGAGGGGCTCCAACCTAATTCTTTATTTAACTTAGTCGCATCAATAGCATATCTACGGTCATGGCCTGGTCTGTCTTTTACATAAGTAATTAAAGACTCGCTTTCACCTTTGGCTTTTCCTAGTTTCACATCCATTTGAGCGCACATTAATATTACTAAATCAATATTGGTCCATTCATTGAACCCACCAATATTATAAGTGTCTCCATTTTTTCCTTCATGAAAAATAATATCAATGGCACGTGCATGGTCTATAACATATAGCCAATCGCGTGTATACAAGCCATCGCCATAAACCGGTAATGCTTTTTTATTGATAATATTATGAATGAATAAAGGAATTAATTTTTCTGGAAAATGGTTCGGACCGTAGTTATTAGAACAATTAGAAACAACATAAGGTAGATGATAAGTTTCTCCATATGCACGTACAAAATGATCGCTGGCCGCTTTACTTGCAGAATAAGGAGAGTTAGGGTCGTAGGCAGTGGTTTCTTTAAACAAACCTTCCTTGCCTAGGCTTCCATATACTTCATCGGTAGAAACATGGTAAAAAATATGATTGCGATTTTTCTCCCAAGAACCGTCATGTGCTTTTTCATAACTTAAATCGCCCTTCCAATATTCTTTAGCTGTATTTAATAAGTTCACCGTTCCAATCACATTGGTGTATACAAAATCTAAAGGAGAAATTATAGAACGGTCCACATGCGATTCAGCTGCCAAATGTATCACATCGGTAATGGCATGTTTTTCAAAAATAGCTTTTAAAGAATCGGCTTCTAAAATATTGGCTTTTATAAAATGATAATTCGCTGCTTTTTCAATATCCTTTAAATTCTCCAAATTACCTGCATAGGTAAGTGCATCTAAATTAAAGATTTGATACTGAGGATATTTGGTTACCATTAAACGCACTACATGCGACCCAATAAAGCCTGCTCCCCCTGTAATTAATATATTTTTTTTCAATAAGACTGTATAAACTTTATCTATATCATCCACCAATACCAAATTTACAAATGAACTATTTTTTTAATAAGAAATTATCTAGTTTAATCTGTTGGGCCGTTTTTTAGAAAAAATTTAAGTTAGTTTGGGAAATTAAAAAAATTAGATCTATGACAGCATTCTCTTATAAAGCTGGCCAAAAATCAAATATAATGCTGATAAAAACCCTCCTAAAAGACCCCCGAAAACTAAAGATTTTAATTTGCCTAATTTATCCTTTTCTAAAGGCAAAATAGGCTTGTCGATAAGTTGGATTAAAGGTGTTTCTTTTCTAAGTGTGATTTTAGCTAATTCTAATTGAACAACCAGATTTGTTAAAATTGCAGTATTTGCTTGCACATCAACTTGTTTTTTCTTACTTGAAGAAGCTTTTATATTAAAGGCCGGGTTTAAATTATAAACATTATCAGTTTCAGTAGCAACTCCATTAATTGCCGCATTTAATTCATTTTTTACACTGTCCACTTGTTTTTGTAAAATATTTACATTTAATGTCGCCTTTTTTACTTTTGTTGCTATGTAAAATTCAGAAACTTCTTGTGCTAAATTTTCACAAAATAATTTTGCAAATAATTCATTTTCATTACGTACTTCTATAGTTAAAATAGTTACTTTTTTATCTTTTTGTGAAATATTTAAAACATCTTTATTTATTACACTATTATAAATACTACCTAAAATAGAGTCTTGTTGTAAAGTAAAATTAGATCTATCAATAACTTGAAAATAATTAATATTATTTAATGCTGGTATTTTCTTCCAATCATCTCTTAATCTATTTAGATTAATAAAAAATTCAGCCAAAGAAGTGTTTTTACCTTTTATATTTATTTGTTTTAATAAAACTTTCTCCACTAAAGTTCGACTTTTCATTAATTCTATGATATTAGTGGCTGCAAAAGCACCACCACCTTGTGAACCAAGATCTATCCCGAAACTGCTTGCCAATCCAATAGCACCGCTTAGACCACCTACCCCACTACCTTTATCGTCTTCCATTGCAAAAGTTAAAACAGCCTTATAGTTGGGCTTATTATTTATAGCAATAATAACACCTAATATGCCTCCAATTAAGCCTGCAAGAATAATTATTTTCCATTTTGAGTTTAAAAAAGCTATCCAATTCTTTATTTTTAATACCAAATCTTTCAATGAAATTTCATCATTGTCAAGATTCGAACTTCCTATTTGATTATTTTCTAAAGCCATTTTGTAAAATTAAATTAATATAAAGTAGGACTATTTTTGTAACAAGCTAACTGTAGCTAATGCCGCTACTATTTGTGCAATTACAGTTGTAAATTGTATAACAGTAGTTATTGTCTTATCTTTTTTGGCATCTGTTTCGGGAATCACAACTTCAGCACCTGGTCTAATAGTTGGGTTCACTCTAAATATTCCAAACATTTTTGTTCTATTTGATTTTCCATTCGCATAAATAACATAAGCCCTTCCTCTTTTAGCATATTCTGAAATTCCACCTGCTGCACTAATACATTCTCCAACAGTTAATCCTTCTCTATAAACAATATTCGTAGGTCTTAATACTCCACCACTAATTTTAACTCTGTTGTCCATTTTAGGAATTACAATTTCATCTTTTGCTCTTAATACTAAGTCTAATTCAGAACCTGGGTTTTTCATAATATAATTGATATCAATAGCTATTTGATAATAATCTTCTTCTATGTCTTTAAATAAAGCATTTAAAGTATCTTTTAATTTATTGCCTTTAGCTTGAGGGTTTAAATCAATATCTGTTGTTCCCATTGCGCTTGTTGCTATTGGAGTGTTTAATATTGAATTTTTACTAGCTTCTTGTTGAGCTTTAAATTTTCTAGTGTACGCAAGTTCAATAGATGTTTTTGTTTCATCTGATTTTAATGAATCAAGATCAAATCTTTTTCGTTTAATATAAGCTCCTTCTCCATATGCTTCTCCAATTAATCCTCCTGCTCTTTTTACAATATCACTTACTCTTTCAACTCTAGAGCTTAAAGTATATTTACCTGTACTTTGAACTTGCCCACTAATAGCAATTACTTCGGGCAAGGTATATCCCACTTTTTTGGTAATGGTAATTACATCTAAAGGCTGTAATACTATATTTTCTTGTCCAGCATTAAAGCTTAAATCTCCATTAATTTCAGTTTTAAAAATTGTAGTTACTTGGTTATTCTCTACTTTTTCTCCATATTGAACTAACCTTGCAACTTCAATATTTTTATTAGCTGCATAAGTAAAGCCGCCTGCCATTAAAATTAAATCCTTAACAGTCATGCTGTCAATGTAATTAAATGAACCTACTGTTTTTACTTCTCCAAATAAATCTACTTTTAATGAATCTCTAATTTCTAAAATTGAATTAATATATAATTCATCTTCTCTTTGTAATAAAATATTTTCAGTAGTATTTTTTTCAAGTGCCTTTGATAAGTTAATGCTTATCATTTCTTTTAATAAATTAGGCTTAGTTCTAATTAGTTGTGCTCTTCCTGTAAATGCATCTTCTTTCAAGCCGTCTGCTTTATTAATTAAATCGGCAATACGCATGCCAGGCTGTAATTCATATACATCGGGTCTGTATACTGCACCACTTAATACAACTCTATTTTGGTATCTGTTAATAATTTTTGAAATGCTTACAACATCTCCGCTTTGAGGTTGGTACTTTCCAAAATCTAACTTAGATAAATCCTTTACCGATTTTTCTTTATCATTCTTCTGAATAATTTTAACCATTGCAGAATAGGCATTATCGCTAAAGCCACCTGCGTATTCTAAAATTTGACTGAAGCTTTCGTTGCCAATTACTTCAAAAATTCCTGGTCTTTTTACTTCGCCTGTTAATTCAATTCTATTTTTATAAGCAGGTACACGAATTATATCATTATCCTTTAAACCAATATTTTGTGATTGATCGCCGTATTGTAAGAATCGGTATAAGTCAACCTTTGTAAAAATTTTATTATTTCTTATTACCTCTATCTCTCTATAAGAACCAATGGCATTAGGGCCACCTGCTTCAGATAATGCGCTAATTACATTTGATAATGAGGAAACATTATAAGTGCCACTTTTATAGGCACCTATAACTGAAATATGTATTGTTCTTATATCTCCTAAGCTAATATCTAATTTCGATTCCCCTCTTGCTAAACTTGAATAAGCAGTCGCAGCCATTTGTTGTTTAATTCTTGTTTTAGCTGCTTCAATACTTAATCCTGCTACTTTTATTTGACCCACATTATCTACTTGAATTTTTCCTTCTTTGCTTACTGTTAAATCGCTTGAATATTCTTGAACACCATAAACAACTAGTTTAATTACATCATTAGGACCAATTTCATAATTTAAAGGTGTTGCAATAACTTTATTAGCTGCATTTGTATTACTTGAACTTATTGCAAATAATTCTGAGCCATATACCAATGTATTAATGTTAGTATTTATATTTAATGTAGAACTATCTTTAGCAGTATTGGTAGTGCCAGTTTGCGTATTTACGTTACCTCTTTTGACAGATTTAGCCATAACTATTCCAGAAATTCCATTTACTCTATCTTTTAATTTTGCAAATTCTTCAGGGCTCATACCTTTAGCAATTGCCTGTGATTGAACCTGTTCAATTGTCATTCCAGATTGTTTCAATTTTTGCTGAATGGCTGTAATTTGATTATCACTTAACGCATCTACTTTTAAAGTGCTTAGGTCACGGCCTCCTAATGGGTCTTGAGCATACACTGAAAAACTAAATGTCAATAAAATGACAAGGGTAAAAAGGGACTTAATAAATCTCATATTTGACGTTTTTAATATAAATTATGAATTGCATAAAGCTTGCGCTTCCTTAGTCACAAATTAAGGCCTAAGGGTTTATTAAACAAGGTTTTATAGCTTAAATCAGTATTTTTTCGGGGGGATACAAAGATAGTAATTTATAACCTAAAATACCCTTTTCTAAAAACCTTTTTAACAACTTTAAATTAAGCTATCTTTGGCCTATATTTATATTGAAAATTGAATGGAATGAAGAAACAGCAACAGTTTCTAAGAAATATTAGCTACACATTAGATATTATTATAATATTAATAGCCTATATTATAGCTAAAAAGGGTAGCTATAATATTGATTTACAATACTTTAGCTACCCTTTTTTCTTTTTATCTATAGTTTTATGGTTCACGATGTCTATTTTCTCTAAGATTTACTTCGAAAAAAGGTCCAATAAATTTGCAGAGGAAATGGTTCAAATGATATACCATTCAATTTTGTTTATTGTAAGCTTAAGCTCTCTTTTATTTTTTCTAAACCTGAACCATAAATTTCCTTCCAAATTTGTTCTAGTTTTTGCCAATATTTTAACCTTTTTAGCCATTTTATCTAAATATGCCATTCGCAAAAAAATTCACGCTTATTTAAACAAAGGAATTTTTTATGACCATGTATTATTAGTAGGTTCTACCAAGGCGGCAGAAGAATTTATTGATGCAGTTAAAAAATATTATTACTATGGATATAAATGTATTGGATATATTGATGATCAAGATCAATTAAAAAAAGAATGTGCCTATTTAGGAAATTTAAATGATTTACATACAATTTTAAGAACAACGGAAATAGATGAAGTATTTATTGCACTTCCTACTGGTGAAAATGAAAAAATACAAAACTGTATTGCCATTTGTGATGGCTTAAATATAAAAGTACGAATACTACCTAACTTAAGCGAGTTTACTTCATCATCTGTTTATATTAATAATATTGGTCTTCTTCCAGTAGTGAATGTGGGCGATTTACCTTTAGATAAAAAAGAAAATAGAATTTTAAAAAGAGGTTTTGATATTGTATTCTCATTATTATTTTTTATTTTTCTTGGTAGTTTTATATTCCCCTTACTTGCAATAATTATTAAATTATCTTCTAAAGGTCCTATATTTTTTAAACAAGAAAGATGGGGCTTGAATAACAAAAGAATTACTTGTTATAAATTTAGGTCCATGTACAAGGAAAGTTCTGATATTGATGAAGATGGTAATTTTCAACAAGCACAAAAAGATGATCCTCGAATTACCCTTATTGGAAAAATTTTACGAAAAACCAATATGGATGAACTACCTCAGTTTTGGAATGTGCTAATGGGAAACATGTCGGTAGTAGGCCCTAGGCCTCATCCAACTCAATTAAACATACAATCAATGGAACTAGTCGATAACTATATGCTAAGGCATATGGTCATCCCTGGTATTACCGGACTAGCCCAAGTGAATGGTTGTAGAGGAGAAACCAGAACTACTGAGGATATGCAAAAAAGAGTCAATTTCGATTTATACTATATTCAACGCTGGAATTTTTGGTTGGATTTGCAAATTATAATTCAAACTGTAATTAATATTTTTAGGGGAGATCAGAATGCTTATTAATGCATTAAATAAAATTCATTGAAAAAATTATTTTTCACCATTCTTTTTATCTTAACTTTTATTACCCAAACCATTTCACAAAATTTATGGGAGAATTCTAATTCAGAAGTACATCCCTTTTTATTTAGATTTGCGCAAAAAGGTTTAATTGAATACAAAGATTTAATTAAACCCATTAATAGAGTTCATGTTTTAAATTTACTTAATATTTTAAAACAAAAAGATTCCGCTCTAAATAATGTAGAAAAAAATGAGCTTATTTTTTATTTACAAGAATACACAAGGCCTTCTAAAGAACAAATTTCTCTATTTAAAAAAGACCAAAATAAAAGGTGGAGAGCTGGTGCAATTGTTTCAAATGATTTTGAATTTTATATCGACCCGCTATTAAGCATAAATAATTTTTCAGGAAAGAATAAAAATATAAAGCAATTAAGTAATGGTTTTGAATTTTGGGGTACAGCTGGAAAAAATAGAAATTTAGGATATCAAGTTTATTACCGTGACTATACTGAAACAGGGGCTGTAAATAATAATTTTAGAGAAGAATCAACAACACAAGGCACTATTTTAATAGGAGCAAAATCAGAAAATAAAATTAATTATACCGATATAAGAGCCAATATTAATTATAGCTTTAAAAAAGGAAATATTAGTTTTGGAAAAGATAACCTCATCTGGGGTTATGGAGAAAATAGCAATATAGTATTATCTAATAAAGCACCTTCCTACCCTTATCTTAGATTAGATTATGAGCCTCTTAAATGGCTTAATTTTAACTACACACACGCTTGGCTTAACTCAAATATTACCGATTCCAGCATGTCCTATTTTACAAATTCTGGTAGAATTGATAACGATTTTCGCTTAGTTTTTGTGCAAAAATACTTAGCCTCACATTCGATTGAGGTACAGCCTATGAAAGGCTTAAATATAGCCATTGGAGAGTCTATAGTATATAGTGACAAAATGGACCCTGGCTTTTTAATTCCCATTAACTTATTCAAATTTTACGATAATAATAGAAGCAATTATTTAATTGAAGCTGGCTCTAATGGTCAATATTTTTTATCAATAAGTTCAAGAAACCAAATAAAAAATACACATTTATATTCAACTTTATTTATTGATGAAATAAAAGTAAGCTCATTATTCAACAAAACCGAGAGCCGCAATCAATTAGGATTTAATTTGGGAGGTTCGATAACGGATGTATTTATTCCCTATCTAAGCTTAGGTGCTGAATATACAAGGGTAAACCCATTTGTATATTCAAACCTTATTCCTGCCCAAACTTATACAAGTTATAATTATAGTTTAGGAGATTGGATGGGTAATAATTTTGATAAAGCAATTCTATTTGCTAAATACACTCCAATAGCTAAATTAAAATTAGTAGCTCGTTATCAAAAAATTAGAAAAGGTGGCCTTGGAACTATATATGAACAATATGCTGTTCAACCACAGCCAAGTTTCCTATTTGACTATATAAAATCCAGGTCTGATGTATTTTTACAAGCTAGGTATGAATATATAAATAATATTTATCTAACTAGCTCCTTAACACTAATGCAAACAAAATTAGCTAATGGAAATATCATTAAAGACAATACTTATCAACTAGGTATTTCTGTGGGACTTCCGTAAGTATTTTCTATAAATAATAAGCCCACAAATGTCCAAAAGGGAAATGCACCCATCGGGCCTTCAAAAAATACATCAAAGCTTCCATTAATTATAAAGGCTAGAAGAATTGCAGTAATTGCCAAAGTTTTACCTGCTAATTTTCTAGTAAATAAGAGTTTAAATAAGGAAACCAACCAAATAATCCAAGCAATAAACACGATATAACCAAACCTTGCTAAAATGGTTAAATGAAAATTATGCGGCGATCTTAAATTGTCATCTGTATTTAAAATATCATTACCAGCTAAACTCATTCCAAGGCCCTTCCCTACAAAAAAATGCTGAAGTGTAAAACTTTCATTAACAAGTTTAGCCCACCATATTAAACGCCATACTTTATTTTCAGCTAAATTGCCATCAATATTAGTATTCACAATGGAACTAAAGTTGTCTGTAATTTGAGATAGGCTAATGGTTCTTCCCTGAGCATCTCCTTGAATATCAATAGCCACAAATAAGCCCATACCAACAACCATAATAATGGGTACGTATCTTAATAATTTTCTAAGAGATTCATTCAATATTTTCTCTTTTGAAAAGAAAAAGAAAGAAAATAAAGCGAGAATATAAGCAACACTACCCGATCTTGTAAATGCCAACAGAATTAGAAAATTAATTACAATTAATATGGTATTCGCAATTAACCATTTTCTAGAATACTCTTTTGTATATAAAAACATTAAAATGGTGCTAATTAATAAATGCACCGATTTATCTCCATTTTTGTAAATAATTATATTTTGATTTCCAAAAATATTAATAGGTGGTAAATAAAGAAATACAAAATAAAATAAAATAAAATTTAAAAATAGTACTAATGGCACCC
>CAITGN010000249.1:0-3256 GCA_903891965.1 uncultured Bacteroidota bacterium | reverse complement strand
CTCTCCCCATAAAATTTTACTATCCATGGGTATGGTTTCACCTGCATTCACTAATATAATATCGCCTACTTTTAAACTTGTACTTTCTACATTAAAAATAATTTCTTTATGATTTTCATCAAAGACAATCATATTGGCCATTACTTTTTGGGCTTTTACTAAATCCTTTAAGGCGCGTTGAGTAGATTGCACAGAGGCATCTTCTAAGTAGTTACCAAAAAATACTAAAGTAATAATGGTGGCCGTAGTTTCATAATAAGCGAATAAGGCGCCTTGTCCAATAAGGGTTCCATATAAACTATAACCAAAAGAAGCGAGTGCGCCAATAGCCACTAGTACATTCATATTAGGAATGCCCTGCGTAATACTATACCAAGCACTTTTTCCAAAATAGGACATGCCTATAATAAAAACGGGTAAAGTAAAAGAAAGTTGAACATAGGGGTTCATTAGAAAATGTATATGTACACCTGGAAGCATATGCAGCACTAAAGGAGCAGTAAACAAAAAAGAAAAAAGCGCGCGGTCTCTATTATTATCCAACCATTTTTTAGTTTGCTTTTCTTCCTGCCCTCTCACTTTGTAGCCTAGTTTTTGTATGCCCTTAATTAATGTTTTTTTATTTATTTCAGAAGGCATTTCAAACTGCACTTCCCCTTCCATAAAACTTACCTTAGGTTCTGTGATGCCACTCGCTTGTAAATATTTATGTATAGATAATGCGCAATTGGTGCAACTCATTCCGTCTACCTTCCACTGAACTGATTCCATATCCTTAATTTTCACCCTAAAGGTACGAAGACATTTTAGCTTATTTTAAAGCATTAATACGCTAGTAGAGATTCTATTCTTGCCTATCTTTGCCCCATGGAAATGAGCTATTCTTTATCTGAGCTAAGTCAGGTGGCAGGGGCCCTCTTAAAGGCTTATGGCCAAAAGCCTATCTGGGCTTTTCAAGCGCCCATGGGTGCGGGTAAGACTACCCTGATAGCTGCTATTTGTAAAGAAATGGGCATTACTGACCATGTTACCAGCCCCACTTTTGCCATTATGAACCAGTATGATGCGGCGGGAAAATTAGTTTATCATATGGATTGGTATCGTATCCAAGACGAGAAGGAAGCTCTCAGAACGGGCATAGAAGCTGCTTTTGAAGAGGCCGACCTTTGTTTTATAGAATGGCCAGAAAACGCAAAGGGCCTACTTCCCCAAGATACCCAAGTCTTTCAAATTGAAATTTTAGATCCTGAACATAGAAGGATTTTTATACCTTCATAAAAATATTTTTTACAATGAGTAGTATCAAACCACAAATACATAGTGCATTTTCCTATGAAACACAGGAAGAGGTATTAGATATTCCTCAAAAAAGTAAGCCCTTATTAATAGGTATTCCTAAAGAAACCGCTTTTCAAGAAAATAGAATTGGATTGATTCCAGAAGCAGTAAGTGTGCTGGTGGCCAATGGGCATGAAGTACTCATGCAATCAAATGCAGCAGAGGGTAGCAGGTATTCAGACAATGATTATTCAGAAGCAGGTGCACAAATTGTAGTAGATAAAGAAGCGGTATATAAATGTCCCATTCTTGTAAAAACTGCACCACCCGTTGAAGCTGATTTACCTTATTTGCAAATGCATCAAACTATTATTTCCCCCTTGCATTTAACGGCGGTGAAAAAAGAATTGATGGAGCAATTGATGGCTAAAAAAATTACAGCACTAGCGATTGAAAATATAAAAGATGAAAATCAAAACTATCCTATTCTAAGAAGTATGGGAGAGATTACAGGAAGTGCTGTGATGTTAATTGCAGGTCAGTACTTAAGTAATTTTAATCAGGGCAAGGGTATTTTATTAGGAGGCATTAGCGGTGTGCCACCCACCAAGGTGGTGATTATTGGCGCCGATATTATTGGAGAGTTTGCCACAAGAAATGCATTAGCCTTAGGCGCCAGTGTGAAAGTGTTTGATAATAATGTTTCAAGATTACAAAGGCTTCAAAATAATTTAGGACAAAGAGTTTGGACAAGTGTATTAGAGCCAAAAATTTTAGCTAAGCAACTTAAAACTTGTGAAGTAGCAGTAGGGGCTTTAAGAAATGATTTTGGAAGAGCGCCCATTGTAGTAACAGAAGAAATGGTAGCAGCGATGCGCCCAGGTAGTATTATTATAGATGTAGCCATTGATAGAGGCGGATGTTTTGAAACCAGTGAGTTAACCAATCACGAAAATCCAATCATAATCAAACATAATGTACTTCATTATGGTGTGCCGAATATTCCTAGTGGGTTTGCGCGTACCGCTAGTCAGGCCATTAGTAATGTACTTATGCCTTTATTAGTACAAATAGGGGATCAAGGAGGCCTTGCTGAAATTATTTGGCAACAAGCACATTTAAGAGAAGGCATTTATTTATACAAAGGGGCTTTAACCGACTTGTATATTAGTGCAAAATTTGATTTGAAATTTACCGATCTGAATTTGATCATTGCTAGCAGAAGCTAGCCTAGTTTGTAATCCATTAAGTTTACTTGCGCTTTACAGAAATGATATTCTGCTGGATCATTGCTACCTACAATAATTAATTTATGCATAGCGTACTCTTTAATTAAGGTATCATACAAAGCGTAACCTTCTTTATCTAAATTACTGCAAGGCTCGTCTAATAATAAAATAGGGCAGTCTGAAAAAATAGCTAGTGCTAATTTTAATCTTTGTTTCATACCACTACTGTAGTAACGAATTTGTTTATGCGCTGCATTTTTTAAACCAATAAGCTCCAGTATATTTTCATAACTCAAATCTTTTTGAATAGATTTAAATTGCGCTTGAAATTCAAATTGTTCTGTGGCGGTAAACTCTTCTACCAATTCTAAATAAGGAGCTGCAAAACTAATTTGCTGATAAATATTAACGGCATCAAAAGGACTCCATGATATGTTACCCTTGGTAAGACTGCTATAACCCGCGATAATTTGTAGTAAAGTACTTTTTCCAGAACCATTATTGCCAACCAGTGCATAATGCTTGCCTGCTTCAAATTGAAAATTAAGATTTTTAAAAATCCATTCTTTATTAAAACGTTTGCAGGCTTGTTCTAGGCTTATTTGCATAAATGATTAGTCTTCTTCCACCACTCCTTTGCCAAATCTTTTAATAACGCCTCTGCCGCTATCGCGAATAAAGGTTACAATCTCATCACGCTCATCGGTGGCTGGAATTTCTTCTTCAATAAATTCAAGTGCTTGCGTGGT
>CAITGN010000248.1:0-2385 GCA_903891965.1 uncultured Bacteroidota bacterium | reverse complement strand
TTTGTATAGTGGCAGTATATAATCGTAACCAATAAAAACCTTCTCGTAAGGAATCCGATAATTTAATAAGGCCTTCTGTTTTCTGACTTGGAATGTTTAATAATAACTGAGCAACTGCACTGTCTTTTTCATTCACCAGATCAACAAACAAAGTTTTACTATGCGAAAAATATTTATGTGATAATGAATTTACAATCCAAGCTTTAAACCAAAGTTCTTCTCCCGCTACAAAAATATTTTTATTGGTTTGAACAAATAATTTCTCAGTAGTGCCTGCTCTTACATCACTAATAAAGCGGCCCGCAAGGCTATCGGTGTTTTCAATATTTTTTTGTGCAATAGCAAGATGGGTTGCTAAAACTATACAAACACAAAAAATATATTTTAAGGGGGTAAACATATGGCTAATTTCAATACTTAAAATTAGAACTTAATCCATATAAAAAATTAAAAATGGATGAATGGCACCAAAAAAAAATCAACTACCTAAATGAATAAGTAGTTGATTTTAAATTTAAAAGAATGATGGACTAGAACCTTGGACCGCCTGGTCTTGGCTTAGGCAATTCATTGCGAGGAAGTTTTTGATCTCTTTGTGCTGCATCGAAAACAAAGGTGGCAACAATGGTGGCAATTTGTTTTAGATCGTCTTCACTTACATGATCTAATACATCCATATTGCTATGGTGTGTGCGTGTATCATATTCAATAGGATCTTGGATGAATTGGAATCCAGGTAAACCCACTCCATCAAAAGATTGATGGTCTGTTCCACCTGTATTGCTTATTGTAATAGTGCCATTGGTAATATCTTTCAATGGCGCAAACCATTGTTCGAAAATTTCTTTACATGCTGCATTATTTTGTAAATAAATACCACGCACTTTACCAGTACCGTTGTCTATATTAAAATAAGATGAGAATTTTTCATGAGAAGGTAATAGTTGCATCGTAGCAGGATCTGCAAAAGTCTTTTTTACATAACCTCTTGAACCTAATAAGCCTTCTTCTTCTCCACCCCATAAACCAATACGAATGGTTCTCTTATTATTAATACCTACTGTTTTTAAAATTCGAAGCGCTTCCATCATGACTGCAGAACCAGATGCGTTGTCGGTAGCGCCTGTTCCTGTATGCCATGAATCTAAATGCGCACCAATCATAACAATTTCATCTTTCAATACTGGATCTGTACCAGGAATTTCTGCAATAACATTATATCCTTGTAAGTCTTTATTGTAAAATTTAGTTTTAACATCGGCATCTAATTTTACTGCTGTACCTGCTTTCACTAATCTTAAAATAGTGTTATAGTCTTCAATACCAATAGCAATATCTAAGAAGTTCTCAGGGTCTGTTCCTTTATAACCACCGCCACCTTGAGAAAAAATAGTACCATCATGAAAACGAGGACTGCTCGTAAGCATAGCCACGGCACCTTCACTAATAGCCATTGCTTTTAAAATGTTTAATACATTGCCACTACCACGCATTGCTTGCATTCTTCTCATCATAGCAGTATCAGGTGTAGCGCCTTGACCACGAGGCTGCATAGGTGCTGCATTGGCCATTTTCTCTAACTCTTCATCGGTGAAACGAACAGCGTCTGCTTTAAAGCTTTGCTTATATGCCTCTAATTTATCAATGATAATTATTTTGCCTTTTAAAGTACCACGGTATTGTTCAAGTCCTGCAGAATCTTTAAGCACTACTGCTACAATTTCAGCATTTTTTAAACCCTTCGTGCCACCTGTCCAAGCCTTTGGATAGTTTTGAATAGCCTTATAATAAGGGGCTGTCATGGCTAAGTATGATTTTTCTAATTCCCAGCCTTTACCAAATTCACCCCAAGGATCCAAGGCAGCATTAGAAAGTCCAATAGAAACTAATTTATCTTTAGCATAATTCGCTGCACGAAAATATCCTGGAGAGTTAGTTAGTCTGTTGCCACTTGCATCTGTTAAATTAAACATGATGTCCATTATCTGAGAACGCTTTAAGCCTTCTTCTTTTATCTTATCTATGGTAGCAATATCTAATTTTTCTTGAGCAAAAACTGCCGTTGAAAAACTAAACATACATAATAGAAACAGTGAGCTGGTTTTTTTCATTGTATTTATATTTATATTTTGGTTTAAAAGAAATTTAAATTTTTGTAGTGTCAGAAATAACGAATGTAATATTCGTTTTTAAGTTTGTTTTAATTCATTGTTTTTTCTATTCTGTATCATCGTAGCCAAATTTTTGATTTAAAGCAAATACGGCTTCTGCAGAAAAATCGTTCTTATGAATTAAGGCAAGTTGCCCGTCAATAAGCCCACGCTTGGTGGGTAATAAGGAAATATTTTTTTCATAAATACTAAGTGCCAAAGCATCGGTAGGTGC
>CAITGN010000247.1:0-3831 GCA_903891965.1 uncultured Bacteroidota bacterium | reverse complement strand
CCAACATTTGCTCGTACTTAGACTGCCAATTACTTTTCTTCTTCGGTGTTTTTCGTTTTACTTCAATGCCTGCTAAAATTTTATCATGGTTAATAATAAATTTCTGAATCACTAATTGCATGAGTAAAGTAATTACGTTAGAAACAGTATAGTACCAAGTTAAGGCAGAAGGCAACCCGTTAAATATAAATAGTAATACGAATGGGAAAATATAAGGCATGTACTTTAACGCAGGATTGTCTTGCGTAGGTGTCATGGCCATATTATACACTGACATTAATAAGCTTGTAATAACTGCAGTAAGTGTAAATAAACTAATATGATTACCAAAACTAGGTATGGTAAAAGGAAGCGTTGCGATAGAGTCATAGCTAGATAAATCATGGCTCCATAAGAACGACTGCCCTCTTAAGGTAATATTAGAATTAAAGAAACTATAGAGCGCAAAGAAGATTGGAATTTGTAATAAAGCGGGGATACAGCCACCTAATGGGTTTACACCAGCCTCTCTAAAGAGTTTCATCTGCTCCATGGCAAAGCCTTGTTGGTCGTCGCCTAATTTTTTCTTAATCTCATCTAATTCAGGTTTCAAAACTTTCATCTTAGCACTACTCAAATAACTTGAATAGGTAAGTGGAGAAGTCACCAGTCTTATAAATATTGTCAACCATAAAACCACCCATCCAAAATTTTTGACAAAGCCTGCTATAAAGTCAAATACAGGCATTAAAATATATTTATTAATAGGACGAACAAAAGAATATAAGTCTCTTCCTAAGTTTACAATTTTCTCCATTTCAGGAGCCTGCGTTTTTAGGATTTGAAAGTCATTAGGACCATAGTATAATGATAAGGCAATACTTGCATTAGTACCTGTTACTTTAGTTTGTAACTGTGATTGAAGGGCACCTAAACTATTACTACTATCTACGCTTCTTTGCCAATTCAAATTACCAGATGCAAAACCCTCTTTGGCTATTAAAGTAGTGGCAAAGAATTGTTGCACCAAGCCTACCCATTGAATAGGTTTCTCAAAAGCTTTAGAAGTTTTACTTGATATATAATCAAATTCTCCACCTTCAGAAAAACAGATATTGGACATTTGACGCTCATACACCGATGTACGCTCTTGTTGGTAAGCATGTACATCCCATACAAGATTCAATTTTTGATTGGTTAATAATTGATCTGTACCTTCTAATTGAATATTCCAATCAACATTATATTTATTTGCTTCTAATGTAAACTGATGACGAACCGTTTTTCCAGTAGGGGTAGTATAGGCATACTCAATTTTTTGTGCACCCTTTTCACCAGCAGTGATTGTCTTTGTTGGAAATAAAATATGATTGACTTGAAGTACTTTATTATCTCCAATATTAATTGGGTAATTTAAAGAACTACTATCTCCTAAAGTAACTAACTGCTTTTTATAGTTTTTATAATTTTTAAGTGTTACTTCAGCTACTTGTCCACCTTTGTTACTGAACTTCACTTTCACTTGTTCATTCTCTAAATAAGTGAACTCTTCTTTTACAGTATCTATACTATTTACAATAGCGCCAGAACTTGAATCTAATTTTACAGGATTTTGTAAAGCAGCTGCTTTATCGGCAGTTGCTTTCATCATAGCTACAGAATCATCAAAATGCTTTTTATAAGTAGCTAAGTCTGTTTGTTGCTTGTTGGTGTACCAGAAGTACATAAAAAACAAACCGGCCAATAATACAAAACCAATGACTGTATTTTTATCAGTATTCATACGCAGAATTTAATCGTAATTAACGAGGGCCAAAGGTATCGTTTTTTTACAAATTTCGGCTGTATTTACCCCCTACCTGGTAAAGCGTATTGGAAATTTCCCCTAAACTGCAATATTTGACCGCTTCCATTAAAACGGCAAATATATTGTCATTTTGCAAGGCTGCTTTTTGGAGCTTTTTGAGATATTGAGCACTGACTAATTGGTGCCTTTTTTGGAAACTCGCTAGGTTTTTAATTTGTAGATTTTGTTCGGTGGAAGAGGACCTAAAAATGGCCTGTGTGTCGGCATTATTTTTTTGACTTGGATGCACAAAACTATTTACCCCAATAATGGGAATTTCACCTGCATGTTTTTTAGTTTCATATTGCAAACTTTCTTCCTGAATTTTTGTGCGTTGATACATTCTTTCCATGGCGCCTAAAACACCTCCTCTATTATTTATTCTTTCAAACTCTTGCATCACTGCCTCTTCTACTAAATCGGTTAACTCCGTAATTAAGAAACTGCCTTGTTGAAAATTCTCCACCTTGGTGGTGCCTAATTCTTTATTAATAATTAATTGAATGGCTAAGGCGCGTCTAACACTTTCTTCAGTAGGTGTGGTAATGGCTTCATCATAAGCATTGGTATGTAAACTATTGCACTGGTCGTATATAGCATACAAGGCTTGCAGGGTGGTTCTTATATCATTAAAGTCTATTTCTTGTGCATGCAAACTTCTTCCACTAGTTTGTATATGGTACTTTAATTTTTGAGAACGCTCATTGGCATGATATTTATACTTCATGGCATTGGCCCAAATTCTTCTAGCCACTCTTCCAATGACAGCATATTCCGGATCCATTCCATTACTAAAGAAAAAACTTAGGTTCGCAGTAAAGTCATCAATGGCTATACCTCTATTCATAAAATATTCTACATAGGTAAACCCATTGGCTAAAGTAAAAGCCAACTGTGTAATAGGGTTCGCTCCTGCTTCTGCAATATGATATCCAGAAATAGAAACACTATAAAAATGTTTGACTTTATTTTCAGCAAAATAGGCTTGCACATCGCCCATCATTTTTAAAGCAAAATCGGTGGAGAAAATACAAGTGTTTTGCGCTTGGTCTTCTTTTAAAATATCGGCTTGTAAAGTTCCTCTTACACTACTTAATACCTCCTGTTTAATTTTATTATACACTGCAGGTTCCAACACTTGATCTCCTGAAACGCCTAATAATTGAAGGCCTAGTCCGTTATGCCAGTCCTTAAAATTTAATGATTTGTTTACATTAAAATATTCCGGAGGAGTGGCCCCTTTAAACAAGAGCTTTATTTTCTTTCTTACAGTAGGCCATAATTTATTTGCTGTAGTATATTTTTCGCAGGCTTGGTCAATAGCTGTATTAAAAAATTGCGCCATGAGTATGGGTGCTGGCCCATTAATAGTCATACTAACAGAAGTACTTGGACTATTTAAATCAATACCACTATATAATTTTTTAGCATCGTCAATGTTTGCCACATTCACACCCGCATTACCAATTTTACCATATACATCTAATCTTTTTTCAGGATCATGTCCATATAAAGTAACACTATCAAATGCGGTGGAAAGACGTATTGAATTTTGTCCCTTACTTAAAAAATGAAATCTAGCATTAGTTCTTTCAGGACAACCTTCGCCTGCAAACATTCTAGTAGGGTCTTCATTGTTTTGTTTGAATTTAAAAACCCCCGCTGTATAAGGGAAATAACCTGGTAAATTTTCTTTCAAATGCCATTGTGCTATATCACCCCAGTCTTTAAAGCTAGGTACTTGAATTTTTTGAATAAGGGTTCCAGAAGGTGTTTCAAAACGAATAGATTGCTTTGTCTTTTTCCCTTTATGATCTATTTCAATAAAAGCTTCTTTATATGATTTGCTTTTTGCAGGCCAATCTATTATTAATTGTTTTACTTCTTTGTCAATACCCTCTTCAATAAGTTGGTTAGCCTTTAGAATTTTTTTATCCTCTTTTAAACTAGGTTCTTTTAATACTTCTTGAAAGCAATACCACTTAGACGCTTTATTTTTCTGTTCT
>CAITGN010000246.1:0-3042 GCA_903891965.1 uncultured Bacteroidota bacterium | reverse complement strand
TTTTTAGCAGATGAATTTAAAAAACAAGAAGCAATTGATTTAAGAAAAGATCCAATGGCTTTACAAAGATTAAAAGAAGCTGCAGAGAAAGCGAAAGTAGAATTAAGTTCTTCTTCTGAAACAGAAATTAACTTGCCTTATATTACGGCAGTAGATGGAGTTCCTAAACACTTAGTGTTAAAATTAACAAGAGCAAAATTTGAATCATTAGCAGATAATTTATTTGCTCGTTGTTTAAAGCCTTGTGAAGTAGCATTGAAAGATGCTGGTTATTCAGTATCACAAATTGATGAAGTTATTTTAGTAGGAGGTTCTTCAAGAATTCCTAAAGTTCAAGAAATAGTTGAAAAGTTCTTTGGTAAAAAACCTAACCGTTCTGTAAACCCTGATGAAGTGGTAGCAATTGGTGCAGGTATCCAAGGGGCAGTATTAACAGGAGATGTAAAAGATGTATTGTTATTAGACGTTACTCCTTTAAACTTAGGTATTGAAACAATGGGTGGTGTAATGACTACTATGATTGCTTCTAACACAACAATTCCTACTAAGAAAACAGAAGTGTACTCTACCGCTAGCGACAATCAACCAGGTGTACAAATTCATGTATTACAAGGAGAGCGTCCAATGGCTACTCAAAATAAAAGTTTAGGTATGTTTAACTTGGATGGTATTCCACCAGCACCAAGAGGCGTTCCTCAAATTGAAGTAACTTTTGATATTGATGCGAATGGTATCTTAAATGTAAGTGCAAAAGATAAAGGCACTGGTAAAGAACAAAAAATTAGAATTGAAGCGGGTAGTGGTTTAACGAAGGAAGAAATTGAAAAAATGAAAGCCGAAGCAAAAGCCAACGAAGCAGGTGATAAAATAGAAAAAGAAAGAGTAGAAAAATTAAACCAAGCGGACAGCTTAATTTTCCAAACAGAAAAGCAATTGAAAGAATTTGGCGATAAAATTTCTGCAGATAAAAAAGCACCTATTGAAACCGCTTTAGCGAATTTGAAAGAAGCACATGCTTCTCAAGATACTGCTAAAGTAGACTCTGCTTTAGAAGCTATGAATACTGCATGGACTGCTGCAAGTGAAGAAATTTACAAAGCACAAGCAGCTGGAGCAGCTGGCCCTGAAGCGGGTGCTGCAGGAGCAGAACAAGCAGGCGGACAAGCAAATGGTGGAGCGGCCAACGATACCGTTGAAGATGCTCAGTTTGAAGAAGTAAAATAATCTTGATGGCCTTTATTGGCTCAAAGTATTATCATAATGTTAAGCCCTTTCAGTTTATACTGAAGGGGCTTCTTTATTTAAATAAGTTTAATGTACCTTCGCGCAGCATAAATTATATATGAAGAGAATTGAAAGACATAGAGCCATTTTAGGCGTAGACGATAAAGCTACTTTAAGCGACTTGAAAAAAGTATATCGTAAGATTATGATGGAATGGCATCCCGATAAATTTCAAGACAGTGATGAGGCTAAAAAAATGGCAGAAGAAAAGTCTGCTAAATTAATTGCGTCTTATCATTTTTTAGTGAGCGTGCATATTGAAACACATGAAGCCACCAAGGATGCCTATATAGCCACTACAACAGATGCCAGTATTGACGACTTTGAATTTAAATCTGAAATACTCAGAGTGGTATTTTCTGATGGTAATGAATATGAATATTATGGAGTGCCAAAGGCTATTTATGTGAAGCTAGTCAATGCCGACACACCTGATCGTTTTGCAAGACGACATATCTACGAAAATTACTTATATCGAAGTACTAGCAAAATTGTTGGAGCAAACGAGTAATTGTGTACAATTCGCTAAACAAATAGGGTAATATTTTCCGTTTTTTGATACTAATAAATGAGTAATTGTAGTAATTTCATTACTCAATATTTATACAATTTATTACTATGGAAAACAATACAACTGGGGCTGCGAAATGTCCTTTTACAGGTGCCTCTACTGCATCAAAACTGACTAGTGCTGGAACAAGAAATACCGATTGGTGGCCGAATCAATTAAGATTAAATATTTTACGCCAACATTCTTCATTAACCAATCCAATGGATGCTTCTTTCAATTATGCAGAAGCTTTCAAATCTTTGGATTTAAAAGAAGTTAAAAAAGATATGTTCGAATTAATGACCACCTCACAAGATTGGTGGCCTGCAGACTATGGTCATTATGGACCTTTCTTTATTCGTATGGCTTGGCATAGTGCAGGAACTTATAGAACTACCGATGGTCGTGGTGGAGGAGGTGCAGGTATGCAAAGATTTGCTCCTTTAAATAGCTGGCCCGACAATACTAATTTAGATAAAGCCCGTTTATTATTATGGCCTATTAAAAAGAAGTATGGTCAAAAATTATCTTGGGCCGATATTATGATACTCGCAGGTAACTGCGCTCTAGAATCGATGGGCTTTAAAACCTTTGGGTTTTCTGGTGGACGTGCCGATGTTTGGGAGCCACAGGAAGATGTGTATTGGGGTGCAGAGCGTGAGTGGTTAGGAGATAAAAGATATAGTGGAGACCGTGATTTAGAAAATCCATTAGCAGCAGTGCAAATGGGATTAATATATGTAAACCCAGAAGGGCCTAATGGCAATCCCGATCCTATTGCTTCTGCAAGAGATATTCGTGAAACATTTGCGCGTATGGCTATGAATGATGAAGAAACAGTTGCCTTAATTGCAGGTGGGCACACCTTTGGTAAAACACATGGCGCTGCCGATCCAGGAAAATATGTAGGTAAAGAACCAGCAGGTGCAGGAATTGAAGAACAAGGTTTAGGATGGAAGAATACTTTGAATGCTGGAAATGGAGTGAATACCATTACTTCAGGTTTAGAAGGCGCATGGACAACTACACCTACTAAATGGAGCAACAATTATTTTGAAAACTTATTTGGCTTTGAGTGGGAATTAACAAAAAGCCCAGCAGGAGCGCATCAGTGGAAACCTAAGGCGGGCGCAGGTGCTGGCTCAGTACCTGATGCACATGATCCTTCTTTGAAACATGCACCTACCATGTTAACTACCGATATTGCT
>CAITGN010000245.1:0-2885 GCA_903891965.1 uncultured Bacteroidota bacterium | reverse complement strand
GCTGCAATAAACATTGAAATATAACCCAGTTGTGCTGGTAAGACATGCTGCATAGCCGACCTCGCATCAATACTTAAATAACTTGCGCTAATAGGTAGTGCTAACATAGCCACCACACCAATAGAAATAGAGCTTGCTTTTTTCAAAGGCGTTTTTAAGATATCGGTTAAAATAGGAATCACAATAATACCGCCGCCCAGCCCGGATAAAGAAGAGATAAGACCTGCCACTATTCCAATAATGGGGAAATAAGGTTTGTTTAAATGATTGTCATTGATAGGAGGGGGAGGTTGTTTAAAAAACAACATTCTTATAGCTAGTATTAATAGTAAGGTAAAAAACACTAAATCGAAATCGGATTTATGATACCAATTGCCATTTTTTATAAATTCAGTCATGAAAAAAGCGGTAATCATTCCAGCGATACTTATAAAGAGCACTTCTTTTACATGCAAATTTTTTGCTTTGAATTGTTTGTAACTAACACTTAGTCCTGTGAAGGCGGTAATAAAAAATGAGTGTGCTATTATAAATTTTACAACTTCCGTTTCTGGAATTTTTAAATAATGAAATAGTATATCAAATACAGGAATAAGAATAATATTACCTCCTGTGCCAATTAAACCTGAATAGTAGCCTACAATGGCGCCAATAAGTAATAATATAAGAAACAAGGTAATCGTCATTTTTAAAATTACCTATAATTGGGCATACTTTGAATGAAAAATCTTAATTTGTTATTAATTAAGAAACTAGATTATTTATAATTATTATAGCTATTATATGAAAAAAACGCTCCAACTATTTTGCAGTTCTTTCGTGTTCATATTCCTGTTGCAGTTTACTGCATGGGGTCAAAAAATAGATTATGCTAAAGTGGATGCCACTATTAGTAGTTTAGTTGCAAAAAATAAGTTTAGTGGAGTTGTGCTCATTGCCCAAAAAGGAAAAATAAAATATGAAAAGGCCAATGGCTTTATTGAATATGTAAATCAAACCCCTCTGCAAAGCTCCACTATATTTGAACTGGCTTCTGTGAGTAAGCAGTTTACTGCTATGACTATTATGATGCTACATGAAAAAGGTTTATTGCAGTATGATGAACTAGTAGAAAAATACATAGACATCCCTTATAAGAACATTACCATTAGACAATTACTCACCCATACCAGTGGCCTTCCCGATTACCAAGCCATTATGGATGAGCACTGGGATAAGTCTAAAGTGGCTAACAACAATGATATAATTGCTTATTTAAATAAGTATGCGCCACCTAAATTATTTGAACCAGGGGCTCAATATTTATATAGTAATACGGGCTTTGTTATACTAGCTAGTATTACGGAGAAATTAAGTGGTAGAGATTTTATTGAATTTTGTAACACAGAAATTTTTCATAAACTTAAAATGAAAAGCACAGGTATTAGAACCTTGGAAGAGAAAGCAGCTATTGCTAATTTTGCTTTAGGCCATGTATTTGTACCAGAAAGAAATGCTTATATAAGAGCCGACTCTTTTCCTTCTTCTAATTATACAATTTGGTTAGGCAATAGAAAAGGGCCTGGAAGAATTAGCTCCACTGTAGAAGATTTATTAAAATGGGATCAGGCTTTATACACCACTAAGTTAATTCAAGCTAGTACTTTAGCCGAAGCTTACAAACCTATGCAATTAAGTACTGGTAAAGTATCTAATTATGGTTTTGGATGGGAGTTAAGACCCCAAGAAAATATTGTGTGGCATAATGGAGACAACCCAGGCTACAAAACTATTATTATACGCTTTCTTGAAAACAGAGCCACACTTATTATACTTTGTAATAATGCTACTGATGAATTTGAAAACCTTACAGCCGATCTTAAAAAAATTATACTAGCAAATTCTAGGTAGTTGTTCTCCTGTGAGATAAGTAACAATTCTTTTTCCACCCACCCTGCTTTTCATAATTACTTTTCCAGGGTTGGTATGGGTTACTTCTCCTATGATAGCTGCATGGGTGCCATTCTCATCTGCTTTCAAGCTGGTTAAGAAACTTTGGGCTATTTCTTTTTTGACTACTGCTAAAAATAGTCCCTCATTGGCTACATATAATGGGTCTAATCCTAGCATCTCACATGCACCCTCAACTGCATCGTTAAGTGGTATTAATGATTGCTCTAGATAAAAGCTTAATTGTGTTAATTCTGCAATTTCATTTAATACAGAGGCGACACCTCCTCTGGTTGGATCACGTAAAAATTTAATATCGTTACCAAAAGTATTAATTAGTCGTAAAACAGTGTGATTTAAATTCACAGTATCGCTTTCAATAGCTGTTTCAAAATCGAGTCCTTCCCTTATACTCATTATAGCAATTCCATGATTGGCTATATTTCCACTTACAATAATAACATCTCCTTCTTCAATATTATTATGATGAATATTGGCCTTTGGATGAACCATGCCAATGCCGGAAGTATTGATAAAAATTTTATCTCCCTTTCCTTTTTCCACCACTTTGGTATCGCCTGTAACAATTTTGACATTGGCTTTATCGGCTGCATTTTTAATACTTACCAATACCTCCCAAAATTCTTTCATGGTAAAGCCTTCTTCAATTATAAAACCTAAGGACATATATTTAGCTTCTGCGCCACACATGGCAATATCATTGACTGTTCCATTAATGGCTAAATCTCCAATATTACCACCTGGGAAAAAAATAGGCGAGATGACATAGCTATCGGTACTAAAGGCTGTTTTTCCTGTGAGTTCAAAAATGGCACCATCATGCTGTTGATCGAGTAGATCATTTTTTAAAATATCAAATACCCCACTTTGTAAAAACTTATGGGTAAGTAAACCACCACTTCCATGGCCCATGGTAATAACATCAAAATCGAATT
>CAITGN010000244.1:0-2110 GCA_903891965.1 uncultured Bacteroidota bacterium | reverse complement strand
TGGTCGTACTTCTAATTTGATTAATAAGTCTTATGATGAAATGGTGGAAAAAACTGTGCAGTGGATAAAAACAAGAGAGGTAGAAAATCAGTTTGCTAGTTATGAGAATAATCAAGAAGTAGCAGAGCTTGAAGTGGCTGAGAAATTATTAATGCGCGCTATTTTTACCAACTATCAATTAAAAAGAGAGCTTTTAAATGATCGTTTAACCAAGGCTACCAATGAAAAAGAAGCCATGGATTACGTAATGAATAGCAAAGAGTTTGAACAGATGCAACAATTTGAAAAGTGGACTGCTGAATTTTTGAAAAAACATCCCCAACCGGTTGATACCACTACCACTTCAATTTCTAGTCTTAGATCTCGCTTAATTGTTTACTAATTTCTTTTCCTCCTACACAGAAAAGCATATCTAAAATGCTTAGGTTTTGAATAAATCCTGATGGGCTTGTAAATACCTGTTGATATTCATGTTGAATAGGAAACTGAGCATAATTATTCGGCTGCCAAGGATGTATTTCTTTTTTTGTTTCTTCTTCCTTTATTTTTTGTACATACTCATTGTATTGTAATAATTCCCATTTCCCCTTAACCGCTTTTTGTAAAAATTGATGACAGGCCTCTAAAAAATCAACTAAGAGTTCTGTTTTGGTGGAGTAAAGCTTTTCTAATTCGGCTTCATAGTATTCAAAATAAGGGGCTCTTTTGTAACAGGTTTTAAGGGCCTTGAAATGCTGTGCCTGCCAAGGGGCATCATAGGCAATGCGAATATTATTAATAGCTGTTTTCTGGTCTCTCCCACCCACAATGGGTATGGTTATAGCCAGTGGCCCTTGAGCACTTAAAATGACCATTTTATTTTTGAAACTCATCTTTGTAAAAGGCGCATGGCTGTCAAAACAGACTTGATTTTCTTTATAGAGTAATTCAATAAAGCAAATGTTTCCAAAATATTGATAATCGGTTACTAGCATGTCTTAACAAAAACTTATGTAAATATATTTTTACAATCTCCAATTAACTAATAATTTTATATAAATCTTTACATGAAGCCCCTAAACTATCTATTTCTAGCGAGTATCTTACTATTGACTGCCTGTGCTGAACCGAAAAATTTAGAGTTTAAAGGTATTGAGTCCTTAAAAATTGATAAAGCAAGTTTAGGTAAAAATATTTTTATTGCCTCTTTTGCTTATAATAACCCCAATAATTTCAAATTGGTTTTAAATAAGTTGGACTGTTCTATTTATATGAATGACCAATTTTTTACAAAGTATAACATCGACTCCAATTACACCATTCCAGCCAATGCTAATTTTTCATTACCTGCAAAAATGGAAGTAGACTTATCGCTATTATTAAAAAATAGTGTGGATATACTTTTCAATAAACCTATGAAAATTAGAATTAAAGGAAATGCCACTATTTCAAAAGGCATGTTCACTAAAACAGTTCCTATTGAATTTGAGACAAGTCAGAAATTAAATTTAAGTGAAGCTATTTTGAAATAATTAAATATTCCAAGTACTAGGACTTTCTCTCCACTGCATTAAAGTTTCTTGGGTTTTGCTATCTACTTCCCCCTTCTCTACAGCTAAGTCAATTAAGCTAGCATAATTGGTTAAAGAATAATATGGAACGCCTGCTGTTTTAAAAGCATCGTCTGCAAGTGCAAATCCATAATTAAATATAGAAACCATACCTACTACTTCCAATCCTGCATTTCTTAAAACATCTACTACTTGTAAACTACTTTTACCTGTAGAGATTAAATCTTCAATGACTAAAATTTTATTGGTTGTAGCGTATGCGCCTTCTATTTGATTGCCTAATCCATGTTCTTTGGGTTTTGGTCTAACGTATATATAAGGAAGTTTTAATTGATCTGCTGCCATGGCACCCCAAGGAATACCTGCTGTGGCTACACCTGCTAACATATCAGCTCCTTCAAATTTTTCAAAAATTACATTGCACATTTCACTTTTAATAAAATCTCTCACATAAGGGAAGGATAAAACCTTTCTATTATCACAATAAATAGGACTTTTCCAGCCACTTGCCCATGTAAATGGATTATTTGGGCTTAATTTTACAGCACCTACTTGAAGTA
>CAITGN010000243.1:0-2900 GCA_903891965.1 uncultured Bacteroidota bacterium | reverse complement strand
TTGGGTTGAGGATAACGCTGTGCAGGTAAGTTGGGTCCGCCATTGGGAGCGCCACCATTACTTGCTTGATCTGTCGAAGCAGGTGCTTGAGCAGATGCATTCGTTTGATTGGGGGCAGCCGCCGCTTCGCTACTTGCTGCACTTTCATCACCAAATAATGCTTGGGCAATTTTTGAAGCCTTATCGTCTTCAGTATTGTTTTTAGCAGGCTCGGCTTTTTTAGAGGCTACTGCTTTTTTTGCGGCTGGGGCAGCTGCAACGGGTTTACGTCCCCTTTTTGGTTTTTCGTCTTTTTCTGGCACTTTGAACTATGGTTTATTTAAAAATCGAATCAAGATTTGGGCTTATTTGAACGCTTTTTGAAATTTCGGTCGAAATAATGGTGACCGTAAATTGTATATTGGGAATAGGGGTAGCGAGCTATCAACATTAAAAAGAATCAATTTGCTCGTTGCTACTGCAATGTTAAGCAGATTTTTTAACAAAAAAACAATTTTTTATCTGTTTTTATACCTAAAACAGGGTATTTGGCCCTAGAAACCGATTATCTTTGCCATTCGAAATCAGAAACATGTTCAACGATAGAATCAAAATAAAGCAATTGTTGTCGGGCACCCCAACGGGGACCGAAGTGGTGGTAATGGGATGGGTGCGCACTTTTAGAAACAACCAATTTATAGCGCTTAACGACGGAAGTACGAATGCCAATATTCAAATTGTGGCCACACTGGGTGAATTTGATGAAGCTATATTAAAAAGAGTAACTACGGGAGCCTCATTAAAAATAGTGGGTACCGTGGTGGAAAGTTTAGGCAAGGGACAAAGCGTAGAAGTTAAAGCCAAGACCATTGAAATTTTAGGAGACAGTGATGCAGAGAAATTTCCTTTACAACCTAAAAAACATTCTTTAGAATTTTTAAGAGAGAAAGCGCATTTACGTTTTCGTACCAATACATTCGGATCGGTATTTAGATTAAGACATGCACTTGCTTTTGCAGTACATCAATTTTATAACGAACGTGGTTTTGTGTATTTACATACACCTATTATTACAAGCTCAGATGCAGAAGGTGCAGGAGAAATGTTTAAAGTAACTACACTTCCTTTAGAAGGTGCTCCGAAAAATGATAAAGGTGAAATTGATTATACACAAGATTTTTTTGGCAAAGGAACCAACTTAACCGTGAGTGGTCAACTCGAAGGAGAGCTAGGCGCCATGGCCTTTTCAGAGATTTATACTTTCGGTCCTACCTTCCGTGCAGAGAATTCAAACACCACTCGACACCTTGCAGAGTTTTGGATGATTGAACCCGAAATGGCTTTTTATGATATTGAGGACAACATGAATTTAGCGGAAGCCTTCATAAAATATTTAATCAATTATGCATTAAAAAATAATGCAGATGATATTGATTTTTTAGATGCACGTTTAGCAGAAGAAGAAAAACAATTGCCTACTGAAAAAAGAAGCGGCCTTGGTTTAAGAGAGAAATTAGAATTGGTGGTGAACAATAATTTCGAACGCATTACTTATACAGAAGCCATTGATATTTTATTAAATAGTAATCACTATAAGAAAAAGAAATTCCAATACGAAGTGAAATGGGGAATTGATTTACAAAGTGAGCATGAAAGATATTTAGTAGAGCAACACTTTAAAAAACCAGTAATTGTTACGGGTTATCCGGCTGCGATAAAAGCCTTTTATATGCGCATGAACGATGGTTGTGCGCCAGGCAAGGAAACCGTGGCAGCCATGGATATACTAGCGCCGGGCATTGGAGAGATAGTGGGTGGATCTCAAAGAGAGGAGCGTTTAGACAAGCTGGAAGCTAGAATGAAGGCCATGCATATACCTTTAGAGGATATGAGCTGGTACTTAGATACAAGAAGATTTGGAACCGTTCCGCACGCAGGCTTTGGTTTAGGTTTTGAAAGAATGATACAATTTGTTACAGGCATGACCAATATTAGAGACGTGATTCCTTTTGCGCGTACGCCGAAAAACTGTGAATATTAATAATGGGAATTTTATTTGTCTTAATTGGCGCGCTTTGTTTCGCCGTAAGTAATGCTTATTGGAAAAAAGTAACACAGACCATACCTTATCAAATAGGTATGTTTTATAGAGGCATATTTGCTTCCACCCTATTCTCTATTTTATATTTTGGATTTCGAGACAATGCTTTTTTTAAAGGATGGACGGTGCATAGCTTAAGTTTCGGCAATCCTTTTTTATTAACCATTGCACTAAGTGTATTTAATATTTTCGGTTTAGTATTCTTTTTAAGAGGCATACAACGAGCGCCTGTAAGCATTGTGGTGCCTGTATCTGCGATAAAATTGTTTACTATATTAACCGCTGTATTTATTGTAGGTGAAGTTTGGAAAGCCAATTATTTATACGCCTTTATTTTTTCAACAGCAGGTTTATTGCTTTTATATTTTCAAGGAAAAGAAAATGCAAGTGTTAGCGAACAAAAAAATGGAATGTTGTACGGACTACTAGCTAGCTTTTTTTGGGGTAGCTCTTATGCATTATATACTTATCCAATTAGTTGGTGGGGTCCGCTGGGTTTTAGTTTAGTTGTTGAAACAACTGCTATGTTATTTGGATTGGTATTAGTTATTCGCGATGGCTTATTAAAAAACTTATTGAACTATATAAGTGCAAAACATATTTTCACTTATTTAAAACTGGGCTTCTTACTTGTGGCTGGAGGACTAGCTATTAATATATCTTATCAGTACTTGCCTATAATGGTCATTAATATTTTAATTATTAGTAGCCAGCTTTTATCGGTGCTAATAGGCTACTTCTTTTTCAAAGAAAGACTAAGCCCTAAGCAGTGGATGGGACTTGCTTTAATTATTATCTCCTTTTTTATAGTGGCTACTTC
>CAITGN010000242.1:0-8342 GCA_903891965.1 uncultured Bacteroidota bacterium | reverse complement strand
GCTAGTTTTCACCTTACAATAACTTTACTATTCCTTCACCAAGGTAGGTGCGATTATCTTTTGCCATATGGCATAGCCCTTTGCATTCATATGCAATTTGTCTGCTATAAAAATATCTTTAAACACAATTCCACTTGTATCCAACATAGCTGAATGTACATCTAAAAATTGCGTGTGCTTTTGCTTATTTATAAAATCGCGAATGAGCGTATTGGCTGCAACAAACTTTTCTTCCATAGTCCATCTTGCTACACTGGGTTTAATAGATACATACATTACAGGAACTTTATTTCCTAAATGGGTTCTAATAATTGTATATAAAGTTTTAAATCTTTCAAATACTATTTGAGGTGTAATGGTATCACTTGCAGCAATATCATTCTCTCCACAGTAAATATAAATTTGCTTCGGCTTATATTTTAAAATGGTCTCTTGGTTAAAATAAATAATATCGGTTAAGCTAGAGCCACCAAAACCCCTATTAATAATAGGATAGCCTGGGAAATAGTTGCTAATATCTTTCCAATAATTAAAAGAAGAACTGCCCACAAATAAGATACTATTAGCAGCTGGCATGGCAATGCTGTCCTTTTTTATAAATACATCTATCTCGTCTTGAAAAGGAATGGCAGTAGTAGTTTGAGCAGTAGCTGTAAGCATTCCAAAAAGAAAGGAAGATATTAAAATATATATTTTCATAGTGGAATCTTAAAAATAAATTATTAGAAGAAAAAATTAATTCATTGTAAGTTAAGTAAAATAAGGTGAATTGAAATAATTTGATTTAATTTACATTAGTAACTAGCATTTTGTATGCCCCATAAAAAAGGAAAGATGAAATTTATTTATACCGTACTACTACTTAGCCTTTGCATCATAGGTATGAAGCCCAGCTTTGGACAGTTAGCTTCTATACATAAAAAAGAAATAATACAATTAATAAAAGCTAACAAAGAAAAATTAAATAATGTTGACCAGTTAGTGGTAGCCATTAATAATAATGATAGTTCTAATAAAGCCATTGTTATTGCACTAGAAAAAGTAAATAAAAAATGGAAGATTAAATTAGGCCCTGTACAAGCAAGCATTGGAAGAACAGGTTTTGCTTTGCCAGGAGAAAAAATGGAAGGAGATGGCAAGTCACCCACTGGTATTTTTGATTTAGGGCAATTATATACTTATGAATCAAGTGTAAACACAAGTTTGGCTTATATTCAAACTAACTCAGAAGATAAATGGATTGACGATCCCAATCATGAAAATTATAATACCCATATAAGAGGTAATACTACTGCAAAGTCGTTTGAGCATTTAAAGTTGTCTAGTATTGACTATAAATATTGCATGGTCATTGAATACAATACGCATCCGGTTGTGAAAGGGAAAGGCAGTGCTATCTTTTTTCATTTAGCTTCACCCAACTACGACCCTACTGCAGGCTGTGTGGCTATTCAGGAATCGGATATGGATAAAATACTTTTATGGTTAGACCCTAATAAGCAAAAAGCAATACTAATGGGTAATAAGAACCATTTACAGAAATAAGTACACTTTATAATAATATTCTTGCTTGAATAATAGTGGCAATAGTTTGAATAACGCCCATAGTTACAAATAAAGCTTCAAAAGATATAAAATTGGCAATTAAACCTCCAATGGCTATGGCAATACCAGAAACAAAATGTGGATGACCATTAGCTAGACTCCAATGAAACGTATTACTCTTGTCCTCTAAGTTATTGGCAAATAAAGAATCCCAAATGGGGGCACTTAAGGCTTCTGCAATGCCTAAGCCAATTTGAATCATAAAAAGCTGCTGGGTATTATGCACAAATATATATCCAAATGTAAGTAGCGCATTAAGACCATATCCAAATATCATTACCTGCTTTTTATAAATAGAATTATTTATAAACTTTCCCACTATTACATAAAAAATACCCGTGGCCATTAAATAAGCGGCCCATGCCCAGGTTATATCTAATATATCGCCGCCAATTTTTTCAGCATAAATAGCAAATAGAGGGCCGAATAAGCCTTCCCCAAAATACCATAAGCTTGAGGCAATTAATAATATTTTAGTGGTTTTATTTAAACTCATTGTTAAAATTTATAAGTGACCCCGAAGTCAAAAAAGAAAATATTTGCTAAATGAGTTTCAGAATAAGGGGTTGAATTTAGTTTCACTGTTTTGGATATACCATTTAATGTAGTTGTATTCACTGATGTAGTAGTAATTTTATTAAAAGGTATAGCATAAGTAGGAATGAAAGAAAAATTCCAATTTTTAAAATCGTAGCTAATAGGCAAGATAAGCTCCATGTCTAAGAATTTAAATCCTTTCTGATCCACGGTGGTATTGCTTTGCAAGGTACCAGCAGTGGGCGGTTGTTTTATTTTAGGATTTTTAATAGCGTTGATTCTTCTATTGATTGTTGTTTCATAAAAATTCAAACTACTAAAACTGCTAAATATTCCAGGAGTAATAGAAAGCGAATTATGCTTAGTTGAACTAAGTATCATTTCTTTTTCAATACCTGGCACTAATTGCATATCTGCTTTATTGGAAAAGAAAATATCAAAAGAATTATGAAAGCTTAAATACTGTAAATCATAATTAAAAGTAAATCCAAGATCACTTGAAATATTTCCACTTAATAAATTAGACTGACTAGAATAAAAATATTTAGCTCCATAAATTTCACCCGATATTTTTTCACCTAAATAATAATTATAACCAAGATCTAATTCAGAAAAATCATAGCCAGTTTGTCCAGGAGTCAATAAGTAGTTAAGGCTAAAACTTGCATATAGTCCATTGGCAAAATTTACAGTAGCCGTGGTATATAAATAGGGCGCTTTTAAAGAGTCGGCCCTGCCATTGTAGACATAGTCGTTTAAATAATTGGTCTGAATTTTAAAACTAGTGGAATCGTTTTTTGTATTCGACTTTCTCAATGGCTGAGAAGCTAGCGACAAGCTTATGCATAAGGCAAAAAATGAAATAAATACTCTTGGGGGCATTGATTGTTACAATTTGAGTTTTGGACAAAAATTATTTCAAAAAGTTTAATGTAAAAGTATCGAAAAATAAGCACTACAATTCACTTCAATATTTTCAATTCATTTCACTTAGTTCTACCGACTACCATCTACCCCTGTTTTCTTACAAATTTTGTTAAAATAACAATAGTTTGCTCATTCACCTTGCCTTCAATTTGTTCATGGTTGTCCGCTACTAAATGTATTTTTTTTACAATAGTTCCCTTAGGAGCCATAAAGTTGACGCCTTTTACATTTAAGCCCTGCGTTAGAACTATAGTATCTCCATTTTGTAGTTCTGTACCATTGCTATCAACATGAATGGCTGCTTTTTGAAAAGCACTTAAAGCCCAGGTTACTACTATTTCATCGAGTTCAACCGAGGTTAAAATTTCATTCGCCCACTCATTTTCTTTTAAGCTATATAAAATTCGATAACTTAATGCTTGTACACTGGGTTCTGTATTCCATATACTTCCCGCTAAACATTGCCAATGATTACCAGACGCATTACTTTCAATTAAAGAATAACAGTGCTCGCAAACAGCTACTTCGTTTTCAATTTTATCATTGTTTTTAGGGCTTACTGCATAAGCGCTACTTGCTTTTTCTGTGCTACATAATTCACAAAGCGCATCGCACCTTTCTTGTAATTTAGTAGAGATTGTTGATTTCATTAGGGTAATTAATAATTGTAAATAAATTTATAAGAAAGATAAAGAAGGGCCGCTAGAAATAAAGGTAGTGTTAATAGAAGGAAACTTTGATTTTAACCATGTAGCCATGAATTCAGAGCCAGTCTCTTCGCTAGCAATATGCCCAAGTACAATTAAAGATACTTTATCGCCTTTTGATCTTGCATCTCTTATATACTCAGCTGTTTCCCACTCTGAAATTTCACCACATATTAAAACATCGGGTTTGATTTGTCTTAAGCCAGTGAAATGCGCTTTAGAACCCGCTGCACCTAACATAAATAATAACTTAGAGCAATCTTGTTGTAAATCTCCAATATACCTAACCTGTTGTATTCCTATCTTCTCTTTTAGATAAGCAATCACTTGTTCCAAATGCATCGAAGGCAGCGTAGCCAAGGAAGGGATGGCCTTAGTGGTATATTGTTTCCAATTTAATTTCTCTAAGAAGCTAGAAGTAACAGGATCGGGCGATAATCGATGTATATAATCATGATTACGCCAAACTGCAATATTATTTTTTTGAAGTAAGTCATTCTTGTATTCAAACACTGAATCGTTCTTAAGCCAAGCGGTATCGTCTAAATGATTATAGAAAGTGGGCTCATGTGCAATAATAAAATTAGCACCTAGTTCAATTGTTTTTTTAATTACTTCCACTGTTGCAAAAGCAGAAGTAACAATTCCTTTTACTTCCATTTCTTTATGCCCCGATTTTAAAGTATCCACCGTTTCTTTTAAAATTCCACTAGGCACTTCACTAATAAACTTATCCATAACCTGCCCCACGGTAAAGCTTTCATTGAAGCCACTAACAAAGGGAGTCATGCTTAATAAAGGCTTTGCCAATAATACTTGCCCTCCCGCAATCACGGCAGCTTTTGAAATAAAATTTCTTCTTGAGTTATTTGCTTCCATAAAAAATATTTATAGGATGATAAAATATATAAATAGTTATTATCTTCTTCTTGTAAACTTATTGGGCCTTTGTTGCTTTGGCGCATATAAAGGTGTGGGGCCAAACATTTCAGGTACCACTCCTTTTAAAACAGGCACACCTAAAAGCTCTTCAATTTCTGCAAATTTACTTTGCTCTTTTTCTCCCACTAAAGTAAAGGCTGTGCCAGAAGTTGCTGCCCTAGCGGTTCTTCCAATTCTGTGTATATAATCTTCGCCATCATTAGGCACATCATAATTTATCACTAAATCAATGTCATCAATATCTATACCTCTACTTAAAATATCGGTGGCTACTAAAATATTTGTTTTTTGATTTCTAAAATCTTGCAAATATTGTTCTCTACTTTTCTGATCTAAGTCGGAGTGTATTTCTGCTACCGATAATTTAGCATGTGCTAATTTAGAAGCCAATTGTTTCACATTAGATTTCTTAGAACAAAAAACAATTACTTTAGAATATCTTTTCGAGCTAAGCATATCTATAATCACAGGCACTTTTTGTGTATCGTACACCATAAAGGCTTTTTGAATAATTTGCTCTGGAGGTTTTGAAATGGCAATATTAATTTCAACAGGATTCACTAAAATTTTCTTGGCAAGCACTCTCATTTTCGCAGGCATAGTGGCTGAGAATAATAAGTTTTGTCTTTGCGCTGGTAAAAAAGTAATAATTTTTGCAATGTCATCATTAAATCCCATGTCAAGCATTCTATCTGCTTCATCTAAAACAAGATATTTTAAGCCTTTCAATTTCACATAGCCCATATTTAAATGTGCTATCATTCTACCCGGAGTGCATACCACAATATCTACTCCGCTTGTTAGTGCCTTCTTTTCTGCTACAAAAGAACTACCATCTCCTCCACCATACACTGCAATAGAACTTACATCAGTGAAATAAGATAAACCTTCAATGCTCTCAGCAATTTGAATAGCTAACTCTCTTGTAGGAACAATAATTAAAGCATTGATATCTCCTGCAGTGTGCGCGGAAGTAAGTAATCGATGTAAAAGGGGTAATAAAAAAGCAGCTGTTTTACCGGTACCCGTTTGTGCTGCAGCAATAATGTCCTTGCCTTCCAAGATAGGTACCATTACTTGTTGCTGAACAGGGGTGGCCGTCTCATAACCCATCGCGTCAATTCCATCCAAAATACGTTGATCCAGTCCTAAATCTATAAACTTCAAAATACACTATTTTAATAATGTAACGAAGGTACGACTTATCAAGCAGCTATAAAGTGAAATGCGCTATTTACTTGAAGGGTAGCGCTTGCTCTTGGGATGAAAGTACTCCCATGAATGCAGGTATTCTTGATAACTAGCAATAGGTGTTAAGGACAATCCTTTCAATTTACCATCAATACAAATACCATCCTCATTCCAAAGCGATTGAGAATAAGTATCCATTATGGAATCGTTCCTTTTTTGAAACTCTAAACTCATTTTATTAACAGTTCTGTTATAGGCATGAAAAGAAGCGCTATCGTTTTCTAAAAGAATAAGTATGGGCAAAGAAGGTAAAGAATCTTGAATGATTTTATTTTTTTCTACATAATTCCAGTCATAGGTTTTAGCAGACTCGCCTATATCTATGCCAAGCACCCATGACTTAAACTGCCAAGAAGCAGTATCTCTTTTAGTTAAATTACTTTTCGATTTTCCTTTATCATAGCTATCCATTTTTGCCAATGTAGCTGCAAACTTTTCATCGGGCTGAAGCACTTCTGCATTGGGGTGCTTTCTAAACCAAGCCTTCAAACTTAATTGCTCCGAATTAATTTCTTTTAATTTATACCCTTTCAAAGGCCCTGCAATACATTCACCATTGGCTTGTCTCCACCAGCTTTTAGTAGTAGCGTCTTCAAACATAGCATTAAAATGATCCATGCCTACTAATCTAAAATTTTCCAATTTACCATTCACCATGGGACTATATACCCTGCCTGTTCTACATACGGTGCAATAAGTAACCATAATAGGTGTTTGACCAATGCTGTCTCTCACTTGATGATGATAGCCTATTAATTGAATAGGATAAGCTTTTTCAATGCCGTTTTCTGTAACACCTATAACTAATTTGTCAATAGGTATTTTATTTTCAGCAATTTTATAAAAATAAGTATGCGTAGGTTGTAAAAACATTTTATCGGCTTCCATCATAAAAGTAAAAACATAAAAAATAGCAATATATACAAGACTTAAAACAGCAAGGCCAATTTTTTCCCAAATAGAATTTCCTTTTATAATTTTTATAAAGGGCAATAGAATAATTAAATATAATAGTATACGAATACTATTTTTATTCGCACCCAAGAAATAAGCTAAGTCAATGGAGTTAAATGTTTGACTACCTGGCATAGGCATAATTAAATACACTCTAAGGCATTCAAAAACAATTAATAAGATAAAGCTTAGATAAAGCATCCATTTTTTCATATAATACTATTTACAATTCATTAGACTTGTGTAAAACAATTACTATGCTCCTTTTTCTCCTTGTTCTTCTTTTTCAAAATATTCTAAAACTTCCTGCCAATTATTCACCCTTAAATGATGTTTGATATTTACATTATGTGAAGCATGATATAAAATAGGTTTACCTATACAGTAATCCAAATTTTTGCAATGATCATCAATCATATAGTCGGTTTTAATTACCGCCTTGCTGCCACAAAAAATCATATTCTTCCAGCTAATAAAAGGAAAGTATTCGGCCAGCCATGCATGTTTTTCAGCTAGCGATAAAGGAAACTCAGTAGCCGCCGATACTATATATATATCATATTTTTTTCTTAATACTTGTAATGCCTCTAAAGCGCCTGGCATTAAGGGAACCGTTCTAAAAAAACCAGGGGTATGAATAAAGCGTCTAGCAGCAGTTTTATCGGGAAAGGCCTCATCTTCTGAAACACCCAATAATGCAGCTCTGTCTATCTTTACCTTATACTCATTTTCGTATATATTCACTAAATGGGTTTCAATGTCGGCAATGACATTGTCCATATCTATAGCAATACTTTTAATCATATTTATGCTAGTTAAAACGTTTGTAAGTTTGATTGTATCTTAGTAGTAACAAACTTAATTCAATAATTTTATTCCTATGAAAAAAACCAAGGTCATTTTTATAATTACTGCCTGTTTTATCTGTTTCTTAACGCCCCTATTTGTTATAGCCCAGGAAGCAGAAACGGATGCAAGCATTCGTGCCATCATGAGCCAAACCAATGTGGTAGGTGTATCGGTAGCGGTGGTGAAAAATAATAAAATTATATATAGCCATTCCTTTGGGCAAAAAAATATAGAAGCCAATACCCCACTCACCGACGATTGTATTTTTAGAATAGCTTCCATTTCAAAATCGTTTTCTGCTACATCCATTATGCAATTGGTAGAAGCTAAGAAACTTTCTTTAGAAGACGATGCTAGTGATTTAATTGGTTTCCCTTTAAGAAATCCAAAATTTCCAGATAAAGTGATCACCTTAAAAATGTTATTATCACACCGTTCTTCTATTAATGATAGCCAAGGTTATTTTTCATTAGATTCCATTAACCCCGCTACTAACCCCGACTATGCAAAATGTTATAATAACTATGCACCGGGCACTGGCTATATGTATTGTAATTTAAATTACAATAT
>CAITGN010000241.1:0-4304 GCA_903891965.1 uncultured Bacteroidota bacterium | reverse complement strand
GTTCCAATATCTGCAGGGCTTGCTACTACATGTATTCCGCAGCTTGCCATAATTTTCATTTTAGCAGCAGCAGTATCATCGGCGCCACCAATAATAGCACCCGCATGACCCATTCTACGACCTGGAGGCGCTGTTTGACCAGCTATAAAACCCACCACAGGTTTTCTTAAATTATCTTTAATCCAATGAGCAGCATCGGCTTCCATGCTTCCACCAATTTCTCCTATCATTATAATGCCTTCTGTTTCTGGATCGTTCATTAATAATTCAACGGCTTCCTTAGTAGTAGTTCCAATAATTGGATCTCCACCAATTCCAATAGCTGTTGAAACACCTAGACCTGCTTTTACTGCTTGGTCTGCTGCTTCATATGTTAAGGTTCCACTTTTTGAAACAATTCCAATTTTTCCTTTTTTGAAAATAAAACCTGGCATGATTCCTACTTTAGCTTCTTCCGCTGTAATCACACCTGGACAGTTAGGTCCTATTAAACGAGTTGTTTTTCCTTGTAAGTAATTTTTCACTTTTACCATGTCTTGCACTGGAATACCTTCTGTAATACAAACTACTAAAGCAATACCTGCATCAGTGGCTTCCATAATGGCATCCGCTGCGAATGCAGGAGGAACAAAAATGATACTCACATTCGCACCTGTAGTTTTTACTGCATCTGCTACAGTATTGAATACAGGTTTATCTAAATGCACAGAACCACCTTTTCCTGGAGTTACACCACCTACCACATTGGTGCCATATTCTATCATTTGAGTGGCATGGAAACTTCCTTCAGTACCGGTAAAACCTTGTACAATGACCTTTGAATTTTTATTGACTAATACTGACATGTGGGCTATTTTGTTATTTGTGGCGCAAAAATAGGCTAATCGAGGTTTTTTTACACTTATTTTACAACAAAAATTGAAGGTTTTTTTATAAATGGCTTTCATGTGCTACTTTTGCCGTTCTCTCAGACAAATTAAAAAAAACAATTATGGCAACAACTTCAGACATTAGTCGTGGAATGATTCTAAAATTAGATGGTAACTTATACTCTGTTGTAGAATTTGGTGAAAATAAAACCGCTCGTGCAGCCGCTAAAATATGGGCTAAATTGAAAGGGGTAGATAATAAAAGATCTATTGAAAAAACATGGAATAGCGGTGAAAACATATACCCTGTGCGTGTGGAGAAGAAGGCTTTTCAATACTTATATAAAGATGACAATGGCTATAACTTAATGAACAATGAGACTTTTGAGCAAATCGCGATGGCCGAGGAAATGATCGACGCCCCTCAGTTTTTAATTGATGGCGCAGAGGTATTTGTCTTTATGAATACAGAAACGGAACTTCCAATTGGAGCAGAGCTTCCAGAAAAGATAGACGTTAAAATTACTTATTGTGAGAACGGCGTGAAAGGAGATACCGCAACGCGTGCCCTTAAAGCAGCTACGATTGAATCGGGAGCGACTGTAATGGTGCCTTTGTTCGTTAATGAGGGAGAGAAGATTAAGATTAATACCAAAAACGGAGAATACGTTGAAAGAGTTAAATAATTTATCTTGGCTCTTTTTGTAGCCTAATTCAGCCTTAAAACAGGCCTAAAATACCTAGAAAAGCCCCGAATCCTCGGGGTCTTTTTTTGCCCAAAATTGCCCATTTTTAATAAAAAAAGCCCTTTTTTTCGCGAAAATCCATAAAAATACCCCAATTTTACCCAAAATTGCTAAACATGGACTTGAAACAAATTCACGATTTAATTAAGGTGGTAAACAAGAGTAATATCGGAGAGATAAGCATCGAAGATAAAGACGGAAAAGTAACCATTAAACAAAAAGAAGAGCATGTAACAGTGAACTCGGTACCTGCAACATATGCAGCAGCCCCAGTAGCCATGGCAGCTCCTTCTGCAGCTAATTCTGCTGCGCCAGCCGCACCAGTAGCTCCAGCTGCCACAAATTTATTGACCATTAAAAGTCCAATGATTGGTACTTTTTATAGAAGAGCCGCTCCAGACAAGCCATTAATGGCTGAGGAAGGAACAGTAGTAGCTCCAGGTAAAGTGGTATGTATTATTGAAGCGATGAAGCTTTTCAATGAGATTGAAAGTGAAGTCAAAGGAACCATTGTGAAAATTTTGGTAGAAGATGCCAGCCCAGTGGAGTATGACCAACCTTTATTCTTGGTTCAACCAGAATAAACATTACCCATTTTCAAATTTTAATTCAGAAAAATGTTCAAAAAGATTTTGATAGCCAATCGTGGCGAAATTGCTTTACGTATTATTAGAACCTGCAGAGAGATGGGCATTAAAACAGTGGCCGTTTATTCTACAGCAGATAAAGATAGTTTGCATGTAAAGTTTGCTGACGAAGCTGTTTGTATAGGTGGTCCTAAAGGACAAGAATCCTATTTAAATATTCCACATATCATGGCTGCCTGTGAAATTACCAATGCCGATGCAGTGCATCCGGGATATGGTTTTTTAGCAGAGAATGCAAAGTTTGCACAAATCTGTGCCGACCACGGTATTAAATTTATTGGGCCAACACCCGATATGATTAATAGCATGGGTGATAAAATTACTGCCAAAGAAACCATGATTAAAGCAGGGGTTCCTGTAGTACCGGGTGGAGAAGGTTTATTGGAAGATGTTAATGCTGCTAAAAAATTAGCGAAAGAAATTGGATACCCAGTGATTATCAAAGCCACTGCAGGTGGGGGTGGTAAAGGGATGCGTGTAGTATGGAATGAAGGAGAAATTGAAAAAGCATTTGAAACGGCTAAAATGGAAGCAGGGGCCAGTTTTAAAAACGATGGTTTGTACATGGAGAAATTCGTGGAAGAGCCAAGACATATAGAAATACAAGTAGCAGGAGACCAATATGGAAATGTTTGTCATTTGAGTGAGCGTGATTGTTCTATTCAAAGAAGACATCAAAAATTAGTGGAAGAATCTCCTTCACCTTTTATGACACCAGAACTTCGTCAAAGAATGGGTGAGGCTGCTATTAAAGCAGCAAGCGCTATTAATTACGAGAGTGTTGGTACGGTAGAATTTTTAGTAGATAAGAATCGTAATTTTTATTTCATGGAAATGAATACGCGTATTCAAGTAGAGCATTGTGTTACAGAAGAAGTGGTGAGCTATGATTTAATTAAAGAGCAAATAAAAATTGCTGCTGGTGAAAAAATCTCCGGAAAGAATTATGAACCACAATTGCACGCCATTGAATGTCGCATCAATGCAGAAGATCCTTACAACGATTTTAGACCTTCGCCAGGAAAAATAACAGTACTCCATACCCCAGGTGGACATGGTGTGCGTGTGGATAGTCATGTATATGCAGGCTATGTCATTCCTCCCTACTACGATTCAATGATTGGTAAATTAATCACAGTGGCTCAAACCCGTGAAGAAGCAATTAATACAATGTATCGTGCTTTAAGCGAGTATGTGATTGAAGGAGTGAAAACAACTATTCCATTCCATTTACAATTAATGCAGAACGAAGATTTTAGAAAAGGAAACTTCACAACTAAGTTCCTCGAAACTTTTAAGATCAAATAATCATATTTTAGTCCCATTTCTTCGAAAATTATGGGCCTAAAATATTTTCTCTAATGATTTTTAAAAAGGCCCCATTCTTTGGGCCTTTTTTTTTCCTTATTTATTTGGAGGAATTATTTATAGGAATGCTAATATAATTTTGAGCGAGCTTTCGAGCATTGCGCAGAGCGAGCGAAAAATTAGTATTGAGCATTCCGTTAAAAGAAATTCTTTGTAAAACTAACAATAACGATATTAAAAAGGCCCCAATTTCTTGGAGCCTTTTTGTATTCTATCACTTTGGGGGATTGCTTTAATTAACGTAAGAACAACAACTCTCTGTACTTAGGCAAGGTCCATAATTCATCATCTACCAATTGCTCTAATTTATCAACGTGGTAGCGGATCTTGTCAAAGTATTGTGCTTTTACTTTTGCCTCGTATTCAATGGCTTTTTCTCTTGAGTTTACAATGTTGTTGGCTACTTTACGTGCTTCCACCATCGCATCTACGTTATCATAAACTTGTTGAATATGTGTGCTTACATCTTTTAATAAAGCCAACTGACCTTTGTATAATTTTTCAGGTAAGGCTGCTTCACGAAGCAAGCTTACATTTTTCAATAACTCGTTTTGATATTTAAGTGCCGAAGGAATAATATGGTTAGTGGCTAAGTCACCCATTATACGCGCTTCAATTTGTACTTTTTTAATATACTTCTCTAATTCAATTTCATAACGCGCTTCTAATTCACT
>CAITGN010000240.1:0-8852 GCA_903891965.1 uncultured Bacteroidota bacterium | reverse complement strand
TACCGATATTTTAATTTTACCTCAATTTGAAAAAGGTACTAAGTCCGATTATATTTTAAGATCTAAAAAATCGATGGGTTTAATGTTACAAGAAAGTATTAGTAACAGAATTAATAGCGCCATTGAAGATCAAATGTTACAAGATGCCGGTATTCAACAAAATATTTTAGATTCTATTCATAAAGCCTCGCAAGTAGCAGAATTAAAAGCCTACGAGGACAAAGGAAGTTCTAGCAAAGAAAGTAATGCAGGCCTAGCCATGGGTATTGGCTATGCGAGTGGTTTGCTTATATATATGACCATGTTTATTTATGGTGCCATGGTCATGCGTGGAGTGATGGAAGAAAAAACCAATCGTATTGCAGAAGTCATAATTAGTAGTGTGAAGCCTTTTGAATTAATGATGGGTAAGATTATTGGTATTGGCGCAGTGGGCTTAACTCAGTTTTTATTATGGATTGTTTTAATTATAAGTTTAACCAGTGCTGCCACAGGCTTCTTACCTGCCGATGTTCAAGATCAGGTACAAACCCTACAACAAAATAATGGACAAATGGCAGGTGGTATGATGCAAGCAAGTGAATCGGCACAAAAAATTTACAGCATCCAACATACTATTTCAACGGCTAACTGGCCTTTAATAATTGGCTGCTTTATATTTTATTTTATAGGAGGTTATTTATTTTATGCAGCTTTATTTGCAGCAGTGGGTAGTACTGTCAACGAGGATCCTCAAGATGCGCAAAGTTTAATGTTCCCTATTACCATGCCGCTTATTTTTTCTTATATTATTACCAATATGGTTACCCAAAACCCCAATACACCTATTGCTTTTTGGGCAAGTATTATCCCATTTAGTTCTCCCATGGTTATGATGGCGCGTGTGGCTTATGGCGTTCCTAGTGCGGTAAGTTATTGGGAATTAGCTTTAAGTATGTTATGCCTTGTAGGTGGATTTATATTTACCACTTGGTTAAGCGGACGTATTTACCGAACAGGTATTTTACTTTATGGTAAAAAAGTAACTTGGAAAATAATGTTTAAGTGGGCCTTTAAGAAAGCCTAAGACTTATTTTATATTTCGCCTACAACGCAATTCTTATATTCACACCTGCCCTTGTATTGGTAATGGGTGGTGATGAAGATATATAAGGTGTGGCCTTTCTTCTATCGTAGAAGAATTTTAAATTAATTCTTGTATTTAAAACATAATCTATAGAAGGTTGTATGGTGACTTCTCTTTGACCACCAGTTCCGTAGGCATTGGCTTGGTCTAGCCTACTATTACTATTAAACATATCGCGGGTAGAGAGGTCTAGTCGGAATGTTAAGTCATTGCTTAATTTATTATTGTTTACACCTGGAACAGCAAAAGGCAACTTCACTCCTTTTTTACGAAAGGCCGTTCCAAATACCCACTCTGTACTATTGTTTTCACTTAATTGATAATCGACTAAGCTTAATGATAAAATTCTACTCTTCTTATATTCAAAACGAAGCGACCATTGCGTCACAGTGGTTAAATTCAATCCAATTAGTGGCTCCATTCTTTCACTAATGGTAATATTAGGTACCAAGAAGTAAGGTACATAGTTTCCGCTAATGGTGTCTTTAAAGGAAGGCGCTCCTCTTCTATAAATATCGGTGTATTGTAATGAACTATTAAAACTATTCATAGATAAACTACCATTGTACCCATGTGTTAAACTAATATTGGTAAATAATTCAGACAACACTGGAAGTTTTGATAATCCATTGAATACAATCGCCCAGTTTGGTTTTGGCAACATACCAGAAAATGGATTAGAACGAATACTTGAATTATTTTGATTCAATAAATCTACTTTTTTAGGATCCTGCCCCTGTATAAGCTGCGATGAAGGCTGGGATTAAAACATCTTGCGCATATTTACCATAACCAGATGCATAGCCATCTTTAGTTGTGGTACTATTGCCAAAGGCAGGGTCAGTCCAATAACTATTATTAACAGCCACGCGTTTTGAAATGATAGATCTATATGATTCAAAGGCTTGAAACTGTGTAGAAATAATATTGGGGTCGTGCACATCGAAAAAAGTATTCAAGGCGACATAACTAATATTAAACCCACCCGCTGATAATGGATTAGCGTGCACTTTATTATCATATCTCGGGTTCAATACATCGGTATAACTATTAGTATCCTTAAATAATTCTGTATACTCCTTGGTAAGAGTTTTAGTAAAGTTTACATCTATAATTAAAGTTTTAATAGGCTCTAACATGATTCTTCCTGTAATTCTTTGCTCAAAGCCCTGTCTAAATATCATATTAAATTGAGGACTTCTAGTAAACTTATTATCTTTCTCTTGCTTGTTTAACCAAGTACTATCGGGCTGTCTACCAAAAGTATAATCCAATCCAGGGGCGAGTCCACTAAAATCATTATTTAAATACTGTACCCCACTTAAATAACCGGGTAGTCTACTATTAAAGCTTTCAGCATAATCAAAATTGGCTGTTTGTAACATGGTCAAAAACTTAGCAATAGGCTTTAAACCCTCAGGCACATTAATAGGCTCATTGGCTTTCAATACTCTTTGTGCAATTCGTTCTAATCTTCTTGCCTCTTTCCATTTTTTTAATGTAGAATCGCGCTGTTTACCCTTCATTCCTGCCAATGCCTCTTCCTTACTCATTAATATTTTAGAAGAGAGTGGATTCGTTTCAGGGCTTGCACCATTGGATTTTTGATCTGACAATAAAGCATTTAGATATTTAGACTTTTTATAAAAACTTAGGAAATTAAACTGCGCATTTATTTGTTGCGAGAAAGTATTTTCAATGGTATTACCCAAGTCCTCGGCTAGCCTGCTTGCCCCTATCCAATTATAATTAGTAGCTACATTATAACTAGACAATATCCAATCTGTTAAAGGAAATTTGGAAGTAGGAATATCATAACGCAAAGAAACTCTTTGATTATACAAAGTATTTCTTCCAGCACGAAGTAACATTCTTGTTAAAGAATCTTTTTTCTCCTGTGTATCTATTTTCCCATTGGGTTCGTCAATTCTTGAATTCACATTTATTGTTGCATCTAGATTAAGGGACCTTGTAAGAGGCCAACGCATATTGAATATGCGATTCATGGTAAAATATTTATCAAAAGTGGTTTCTGCTTTATCTATAGAGCCATCAGAGCCAACAATTCTTGGCGTGAACTCTCCATATTGTCTGTCTAAGGCAGTTCTATAACTAATTAAACTAGGTGCAGGTGTTAAGTTTATATCACGAAGCCATGCAAACCAAGGTGTAATATTTCTTAAAGCTTTTTTGAATGGTTCAATACTTTTGACTCTATTGTTAAAGGTATAACCAATGGCACCTCTTTGTTTAGTTAATTGATTTAATTCAACAAGCGGGCTTGTTTGTTCCAATTGAGAATAAGAATAACTAAAATCAAAATTACTAATGCTTAGCATATTCGGCTTTTTACCCGGCATCACACGCACATTCGTAAAATTGATGGTCTTAATGGTGGTTTGATCCACAGAGGCAGCTATAATAGAATCTCTTTTAAAGACATCCTTTGTATTTTTTACTTTATCTGTATACAAGACATCTTTATCAAAGGGGTCAAACATTGGATTTTCTGTAGTTCTATTAATACCTGCAAATACAGGTAGTGAAACTTTAATTTGCTTCGGTAATAATTTTCCCGCGTCAATATTAGTAGCTATATCAAATTGAGTAAGTCCTGTTTTAGAACGCTCATTCATTTTTTGTTCAACTGTTCCAAAACCTGCTGTTCGCTTATTCACCGAAACCGATACCGATCCTAAATCGGCCAATATTAAATCCATTCTGCCCAATGCAGCCCATGCGCCTCTTTCATCTAACTCCGATAATCTTAATTCATTAATCCAAACTTCTGCATCCACTGCACTTGTCGATTTTGTATTTTCAATGGCAATTAATATGCCTCTTATTTCTCCTAAATTAGGTGTGCCTTTTACAGAATAACGTTGTCTTCCAAAATCTTTTCCATACAAAGAACCAGCACCTAATATTGAACTATTATCTCTTTCCATTTTTAGCGCAATCAAATCGCTTAAACTTAAATTCAATTCATTATCGGAGGGCCATACCGAATCGGCCACTACTTTTCCATTTAACTCGCCCTTGGTAACACGAAGTGGTATACGTACCTCGTAAAAGTTATTTTGAAAATCTTGTCCAATACGAATAACTGCTGTTAAATCTCCGTCATTTATTTTGGTGGCACTGTTCAGCATATTCTCCGCATGTAAAAACATAGAGAGTCTTCCATAGCGTCTCACATCAATATTCATGGTTTTAAATACACCTCTTGGCGAAGCCCCAGCCCTACCCGCTGGCTTTAAACCTTTTAATTGCAAGGAAAGCGCTTGTTCATTTTGAAGTAAGTTCACTCCATTATTACTTAACAATTGAACACGCTCAATACCTGGAGGAATAATATAGTTCACAGGCACTCTACTACTATTCTCTTCCACACTTACCGCCAATGTATTTAAACCAGTCAAATCGGTTAAAGGTGTATACTGTTCACTATAGTCAACTACATTGGCATACTGCCTCCACTGATTACGCACTAAATCTAATTTAGCAAAACGAAGTGTAATGGAATCTTCAAAGCCCGTTAAATACATTCTCAAAAAACGAATTGACTTAAAATCTCTAATACCGCCCACTGTACTTGAATAAGATTTAATAGGTACCCTAAATAAATACCAATTTTCTGAACTAGGTGTACCATCGGCAAGTGTTACATTCACTAGTTTTGTATCAGTTACATATCTTGCTGCGCCAATACGTCCTTTATCAAGTGGAATCTCATATTCAAAATAAGCTTCTGTTTCATTTAAGGTATTATCTCTATTTAAATCTTCATTATCGGGAAGTAAACTAGCTGCACTACTAAATTCACTAGTGCCTGCTAAAGAAGAATTGCCTTGAGGGTTATTAAAATATTTATACCTACCTAAAATATCTACTTTGTTCGCATCATATTTTGCATCTCTATACCAAACATAGTTATCCATACTAGGGTCAGCAAAGAACTGCTTACCTATTTCAGTCCCTGTACTTAAATTATATTTTGCAATAACATCTGCTCTTTGTTTAATCTCTAAACTATCTGTAAGTCCATCTAATCCAACATCCTGGAATTTTCTATCTTCTGGATTATTACTAAATGCATTGGTTACCTGAATGGGGTTCGTAGGTACTCTTCCCCAGGTAGAGCTATCAATACTTGCAGGAATAGTGGGCGTGGGCATTCCATTTTCATAGAAGCGTCTTCCATCACGCAGAATATCTTCACTTACATTTCCTAAATTCAAAATTAATTTACCACTGGTGGCAGGCGATTTTACAAAAGGGTCTTGTACCCAAAATTCAACATACTCAATAATGCTGGTTTCAAAATCGGTTTGGTCTAATGCACGCATAATACCACCCCATTTTTTGGAAGCCGATTCTTTACTAAATTTACCTGGTCTTGCCGCATCTAATTCACTACCCTCGTAATTATAGTTATAAGGGCCTCTATCTCTTGGATAATAACTTAAATCAAAAGTTGGCAACTGCACATCGGTAATATTGGTAGTCTTATTGGGGAATAATTCATTGGTAAATACCTGACGTACTCTTGGGTCACTTAATAATTTAAGACTACCGCTTAAAGGATTATTAGCACTGTTTTTATCTTGCAAGGTAGGCTCAATTGTATACCATGCAATTCTAGCTCTGTTTTTATTATAGTCAATATTGTCCGATAAATTACCTTCTTTAAACCTATCCATTGGGGTGGAAGCCAAGGCCCAAGCGGTAAAAGGAAAACGCAAATCGATATTGGTTCTTGTCGATTCAAAATCGTCTAAGTATACTACACCGCTGCCTGCTTTACCAATTTGTTGTGCATGACCTGGTTGTAAATAAGCTGCTTCTCCATAAGCAGTGATCGAAGACTTTGCCTTGGTTTGATAAAAAGGCAATCGATCTAAGGCTCTTGTTAAACCAGGTAGCTCTGCCTTATAATTAAAGTCAAAACCATACATGGAGTTTTTTATCGGGTCGGATCCAAAATTAGTTTTTGTAAAAAACGGACGCTCACTTAATCTAGTACTGGAAACACCAAAGTTCAAATTTTTACTTTGCAAGTAATCTAAACGAAGGGCTCTAAATCCTCTTTCTTGAAAACCAAATCCTAAATTATTTTCATAAGATACACTCACTGGAATATTAGAACTTAAAATTCCTGGATTAATAACTCTAACGGTGCCCGATCCATAATCCACTAAATAATCAATGCCTTCTTTTAATATTTGTCCACCTGCTCTAACGCTTACAGAACCTGGAGGCACATTGAATGCGTTTAAACTTATTTCAGCGCCGCCAGCACTTCCTTTCACCTGTCCATCCATTACAAACCTATTTAAGTTAGTATAGGTTTGGGCTTCCGATTTTATTTTGGTATATAATTCTTTGTATAAATATTTTTCTTTGATGGCCGACATTTCAGCACTTGCAAAAGCTAATTTTTCTAAGTCTGCTCCAAAAGGTTCTAAATAAGGAAGTACAATTCGACCCATTTTTGATAACACTGTAAAACCTTCTACATAGTCAAACTGTCCATCGGGCTGTGGGTCGTTTCGGTTATTTAATCTATCAAGGCCTAAAATTTTAATTAAAGAAATGCCTCTTACAGAAGCATCTGAATTTGGTAAATATCTTTTTAAACCATTCCCTGGCGACTCATACATAAGGTTTAACTGAAAGTCTTGTTGTTGAATGGACCCAAATAAATCTAAAGAGTACACGTTTTTCATCATCAAGTTCCAAATAGGCAGGTCGGTTCTTTGTGTGGTTGCCTTTAATAATTTTAAATATAAAATTTGCTGTACACCTTTATTAGGATCGAGTGCTATACCTTCAGAAAACTCACCCACCTGGTATACTTTACCATTATAAGTATATTGATAAGCCACGCCCAATACTTCATCAGGTTGTAGTGGAATATTTAAAGACAAAAATCCAATTTGTGGATTGAAAAAATATTCATTCTCTGTTAACTTTCTTGCAAATGTACGCTCATAGTCTTCTGCCGATCTAAGCCCTGCAGCTGTTAACACAGAAGAAACCCCTGCAGGATTTCTGGCCAATGAATTATTGATTACTTTAGCATATAACAAGTTAGCACCGTTGTCTGGAAAAGTATCTCGTCTGGAAACTTCTTCCCATTCTTTTTTACCTGGGAAGCGTTCCCCTAAGTCTACCAAACCAACTACATCTCTTGCATTGGTCGTTTGTCCATTTCTATTCGTTACCCAAACTTCAATTCTTTTAATTTGTATTTGAGAATTAATAATGGGCAGGGTACTCATTGCCTTATTGTAGTTCTTTCTAAAATGTTGCGCTAATAAGAAGTGTCTGTTCTCTTCATAGTCATCTAATCTTTTTTGAAAACGCTGCGTGGTGGCGCCGCCCTGCAAACTCATCGACTGCCTTTGCGACTTCTGATTCGCCATAGCAGCTGTTACAAATAGTTTTCCAAATTGCAATTGTGTTTTTACACCAAATAAATTTTGTGTACTAGGAATTAATACACTTCTAGAAATATAATTAATGTTACCCGCTTCAATACTTTTTACAATTTCATCTTTCTTACCCTTATAGCTTAATTTAATTTGATTGTCAAACCCTAAATTGGATAAAGAGTTTAAGTTAATAGGAAACTTTAACTTATCGCCAATACTAGCGTTCATACTAAAATTGGTATTCGCATCAAAGTCAAGGCCTCCATTTTTTCTAGCACGCTCAGGCAAAGTAGGGTTGTCTACTATTTGTCCCTGATAACCTGCTTTAATATTAATTTCTCCAACAGGTTTAATATCTATTTTTAAATCAGAACCTGTTTTCCCAAACAACCTATCAAAATAACTATCGTACACTTTTGTTTTAGGCCTGCTCATCTTTCTATTTAAAGTTCCTAAAGAATTTGACCTTTGCATAAAATAGGCCTGTTCATCTTTGGCCGTTTTTAATTTCCAAAACTCGTCAAAGGTTAAAGTAGAAGGCACTCTTTGCGCCTTGCCTGCAATTAAATCGGCAATTGAATAAGTTTTAGTAGCGGGGTCGTAATCTACTCTGCGTTTTACTACGCTGGTATCCGATAAATCAAATGGGTTATTACTGGGTTGAGATAAAAAATCACCTCTTCTATCCTTTATGGTATAATGCAATGAATCTCTTCCATAATAAACACGAACACTGTCCTTTGTTTTTTTATTTACAGCAGCATCTTTGACAGTATCTTTGAAGGGAACTTTCAAAGCATTCGATTGCGCAAACAATTCACTCCCCCAAAGAAGTAATAAGCCTGACAATAAAATTGTTTGGAAAAGTTTCAAAGAAAAAATTTGAAGTTTTAAATTAACAGTTTTTAAGTGCTGCCTTAATCAAAGATTCTAAACTCATTTCAGCACCTTCTGCTTGTATGGTTTTATCAACTGCTTTTTCAGCCACCGCTTTTTGAATACCTAAAGAAACCAGCGCTTGCACAGCATCTTGATGAGGCGTGTTCTTATTGGTTAAAGCAAATCCTCCGTTTGGATTATTTGCCACATTCATTTTAGACAGTTTATCTCTTAATTCAAGTACTAATCTTTCTGCCGATTTTTTCCCGATACCTTTAATTTGCTCTAATTGTCTTGCTTCGCCTTGTACAATGGCTCTTACAATTTCATCGGGGCGCATGCCAGATAACATCATTCTTGCAGTACTTGCACCCACACCTGAAACACTAATTAATTGAAGAAATAATTCC
>CAITGN010000239.1:0-2205 GCA_903891965.1 uncultured Bacteroidota bacterium | reverse complement strand
ACCAATAGTCGTTACTAATTGTAAAATTTAAAAACCCGTTTACGATATTGAACTTAGTAATTATACTAGGTAGCGCCTTTTGCATAGTATTGCCTAATTCATTACCTACAATTTCGGGGTTCTTGCCTAATTGCTTTACAAAGGCGAATAAGACAATAGTATAGTCTCCTTCAAATTCAGGTTTAGTAGCATTTACTAATACTTGATCAGGTTCTATTTTAACCTGGTATAAGCTATCTAAGCTTGCAGATGTGGTCTGCTTTAAAAGAGTTATTAAATTCATAAATTGGGCTTGCCTATGGCAAAAGTAATTAATTAAGATTATCTTAGCGCATTGATGTTGAAACTACACGACTTTATTAGCAAAGTTATTCTTGGAATGATAGATTGGTTTTATCCGCTTTTCAAGAAAATGATGCCCTTAAAAACTTTCAGATACGCTGCCTGTGGTGGTGCGAATACGATATTAGATATTAGCTTGTTCTTCGTTTCTTATAATTACATCCTACATAAAGAGATAATTAATATAGGCATGCTTAGCATTAGCCCCCATATTGCTTCCTTTATCATTTCTTTCTGCATCACCTTTCCTATAGGCTTTTATTTAAGCAGGTATGTGGTATTCCAAGAAACCACCGTCACTAAGAGTAAGCAACTCATGAAGTATTTCATTGTAGTGCTAGGCTGTGTCCTACTTAATTATGGCTTTTTAAAGCTATTTGTTGACTATTTGGGTTGGTATCCTACCATGGCTAAGATCGTCACCACCTTTTTTGTGGTTATTTTCAGCTATACCAGTCAAAAGAACTTCACTTTTAAGGGTTCCAATAAGCTCTAATTCTCTGCCTTTTCTACCCCTTTTTGGGGTTTATATGTCAATTAGGGCCCCCATAAACTACTATTTACTGCCATATATGACAAATTTGCACCTCTAGGCAGGCTTACCCATTATGGCATAAAGATTGACTATAGTAGTGTAATTAAACATTGAAAATCAAGCATTATGGCAAAAATTATAGGAATTGACTTAGGTACGACAAACAGTTGCGTATCGGTTATGGAAGGTGGCGAACCAGTGGTGATCGCTAATGACGAGGGTCGTAGAACAACCCCTTCGGTAGTAGCCTTCTTAAAAAATGGCGAGCGTAAAGTGGGAGATCCTGCTAAGCGTCAAGCTATCACAAACCCTGAAAACACAATTTCAAGTGTGAAGCGTTTTATGGGTCGTCGTTTTAATGAGATTACTGAAGAGAAGTCTCATTGGAGTTATAAAATTGTACAAGGAGAGAACGACACCGTGCGTGTAGATATAGACGGTCGTATGTATACACCACAAGAAATTTCTGCAATGGTTTTACAGAAGATGAAAAAAACTGCAGAAGATTATTTAGGCACTGAAGTAACAGATGCAGTGATTACTGTACCTGCTTATTTTAACGATGCTCAAAGACAAGCTACTAAAGAAGCAGGCGAGATTGCAGGATTAAATGTGCGTAGAATTGTAAACGAACCTACTGCTGCAGCCTTGGCTTATGGTTTAGATAAGAAAAATGTAGAACAAAAAATAGCGGTATTCGATTTAGGTGGTGGAACTTTTGATATTTCTATCTTGGATTTAGGAGATGGTGTATTTGAAGTAAAATCAACTAATGGAGATACGCATTTAGGTGGTGATGATTTCGATAAAGTGATCATGGATTTTTTAGCAGATGAATTTAAAAAACAAGAAGCAATTGATTTAAGAAAAGATCCAATGGCTTTACAACGTTTAAAAGAAGCAGCTGAAAAAGCGAAAGTTGAATTAAGTTCTTCATCTGAAACTGAAATCAATTTACCTTATATCACTGCAGTGGATGGTGTTCCTAAGCACTTAGTGTTAAAATTATCAAGAGCAAAATTTGAATCATTAGCGGATAATTTATTTGCAAGATGTTTGAAGCCTTGTGAAGCTGCATTAAAAGATGCAGGTTATTCAACCTCTCAAATTGACGAAGTAATATTAGTAGGGGGATCTTCAAGAATTCCTAAAGTACAGGAGTTGGTTGAAAAATTCTTTGGTAAAAAACCAAACCGTTCTGTAAACCCGGATGAAGTGGTTGCGATTGGTGCAGGTATCCAAGGTGGTGTTTTAACTGGAGATGTAAAAGATGTATTGTTATTAGATGTAACGCCATTGAACTTAGGTATTGAAACAATGGGTGGTGT
>CAITGN010000238.1:0-6114 GCA_903891965.1 uncultured Bacteroidota bacterium | reverse complement strand
CGGTGTGCATCGGTCGCTACAAACTGAACGCTGTCCTTGGTTAATTCAAAAAACACTCCGGTCATCGCAGGTCGTAAGTCATCTCCACTCACTGCAAATAAAGTTTTATTAATTGCTGTTAACAAACTACTGCTAGTCATGTTAAAGCCAGTGGTATCATCGGCTGTAGGCTCTTTTGGAAAATTATCTGGATTCTCTCCCATCACTTTATACTTACCATTATCGCTGGTAATTTCTACGCTATAGTTTTTATCTATATTGAAAGTAAGGGGTTGGTCTGCAATATTTTTTAAAGAGTCGATTAAAATTTTAGCGGGAATACATACACGACCATTGGCCTTGCTTTCCACATCCATTTGAACGCGCATTACCGTTTCTAAATCGGTGGCCACAATATTTAATTTTTTATCTTCGATTTCGAATAAAAAATCTTCCAAGATAGGAAGCACTGTGTTGGTATTAATAACACCAGAAATTTGTTGTAGGTGTTTTAAAAGCGAAGAAGAAGAAACGATGAATTTCATAGGATAATACATTTTGTTTTTTAGTAGGTTTTGGCGCGGAATAGGGTCTGAAAATGGTTTCCTTGACCGACCAAAATAACCTTAAATAACACTAACGAAACTAATGCAAAATCTTAAGATTAAAAAGCTATTTTAGCATTTCTTATTGACATACTTATCTACAAAATGCAAAAGATTAGAATAGGCAAAGAGCAGGCTATACAAAGGATACGGCATTTTTGTGCTTACCAAGAAAGGGCCCAACAAGAGGTTCGAGATAAGCTCTATGGTTTTGGTATGAGCCCAGTAGAAGTGGAAGAAATAATTTCAGATTTAATTTCAGATAATTTTTTAAATGAAGCAAGGTTTGCAGAGAGTTTTGCGGGTGGTCATTTTAGAATAAAGTCTTGGGGCAAACAAAAAATAAAATATGCCTTGCAACAAAAAAGAGTAAGTCCTGTGAATATTAAAAAAGCCTTACTTTCTATTGATGAAGATGCTTATGAAAAAGCTTTATTAAACCTTGCTACTAAAAAATGGAATTCATTAAAAGGCGAAAGAGGCATGAGTCGTATGGCTAAAACGCAATCCTTTTTAAATCAAAGAGGCTTTGAATCGAATTTAATAAGTCCCATTTTACAAGCACTAAACAAGAAGTAAGAATTTTATTTGAATATTGTACCTTTAGTAAATAAGAAAAAAGAATGTCTGTATCTACCCTTAGTTTCTCCCTTATTCAAACCGAATTATCTTGGGAAGATAAAGAGGCCAACCTTGCTATGTTGGCTCAAAAAATTAGAGGTATTGATGAGTATACTGAAGTGGTAGTGCTTCCTGAAATGTTTAGTACGGGCTTTAGTATGCGACCTACTGAATTGGCTGAAACCATGGATGGGCCTACTCTTAGGTGGATGAAGCAGTTATCGGCAGAGAAAAAAGTGATAATTGTAGGGTCTTTAATTATCAAAGAAGAAATTAGTAAAGAAGCGCCTCGTTTTTATAATAGACTTATATGGATGCTACCTAATGGTGAATTGGGTTATTATGATAAAAGGCATTTGTTTGCTTTTGCAGGTGAAGACCAACATTATACTGCAGGAACAAAAAGATTAATTGCCAGTGTGAAAGGATGGAAAATAAATTTACAAGTATGTTATGATTTACGTTTTCCTGTTTGGGCGCGTCAACAAGGGGAAGAGTATGATGTACTGCTTTATGTGGCGAACTGGCCAGAAAAAAGAAATCATGCATGGAAAACTTTATTAACAGCGCGTGCAATTGAAAACCAGTGTTATACAATTGGGGTGAATAGAGTAGGAATAGATGGTAATAATATCAATCATAGTGGTGACTCTTTAATTATAGGACCCCTTGGAGAAGTGCTCTACCACTGCGCTTACAAAGAAGATGTATTTACTATTACTTTACAAAAAGAAGAACTAACCACTGCTAGAAATCAATTTCCTTTTTGGAAGGATGCCGATTTTTTTCAAATTCAATAATTAGAAATTAAAAGTCTTATGCATACAAGTTTGTCTGCCGAAAAATTATTTACCGGTGATGCTTGGTTAGAAAAAGTGTTGGTCACTATTGAAGATGGACTGATAAAAAATATTAGCCGTGATGGCTATGATGGAACTAATGCAATGTCTATTGTAATACCTGCCTTAATTGATCTTCAAATTTATGGTGCCGGGGATAAATTATTATCTGAATTTCCAGAAGCGGATACCATTGAAAAAACTTATCGTTATTGTTTAAAAGGAGGGGCTGCTTATTTTCAACCAACCATTGCCTCTCAGTCTAATGATATTATTATAAAGTCTATTGATGCTGTTAGAGCTTACAAAGCTAATGGTGGTAAGGGTTGTATGGGACTCCATATTGAAGGGCCTTGGATTAATGTAGAGAAAAAGGGCGCACACCAAGCCGAAATTATTCATTCCCCTTCTTATGAAGAGGTGGCAGCCATTCTTGAATATGGTAAAGATTATATTGGCATGATTACTATTGCACCCGAAGTAGTGTATCAAAAAATTATTGATTTAATACAAAAAAATAATATTGTAATTTCTGCAGGACATACGAATGCGAGTTATGAAATGGCAACCGATTTTTTAAATAAGGGTATAACAGTAGGCACCCATTTATACAATGCCATGAGTAGTTTGCAACACCGTGCACCTGGTATGGTGGGCGCTTTGTTTAATCACCCCACTGCTATGTGTAGTTTAGTGGCAGATGGTTACCACGTGGACTTTGCTGCCATTAAAATTGCTAAAAAAATAATGGGTGATAGACTCTTCTGTATTACCGATGCGGTGACTAGCACTAGTACCGGTATGTATCAACATACACTGGTAGGTGATAAATATGAAAGCAAGGGCATTTTAAGTGGCTCTGCTTTAACACAATTAAAATCGGTTAAAAACTTAGTAGATAAAGTGGGTATTGAATTAGGAGAAGCAATAAAAATGTGTAGCGTCTATCCAGCTAAAGCTATGAAACATGCTACTATTAAAGGCAGTATTGAAATAGGCGCAAAAGCAGACCTAGCTTGCTTAAGCGAAGACCTTAGTTTAATAAAAATGATGGTAGCCTAGGCGCAGTTTATTTTCCAAAAGCATTCCAACCCTGTGCGGTAATGTCAAATAAATTTTTACCCTTGGTAATTAATTTAGCGCCTTCTTCTTTATCACACATGTAACCAATCACACTAATTTCTTCTTGCAGGGTTATTTTATCGTAATCGGACTGCTTCATGGTAAATAAAAGTTCATAGTCTTCTCCACCATTCAAAGCACAAACAGTAGGGTCTAAACCAAACTTAAAAGCAGCCGCGCGACTCGATTCATGTATAGGAATTTTCTCTTCATAAATTCTACAGCCTAAATTACTTTGTTTGCATAAATGCAATACCTCACTACTAAGTCCATCACTAATATCCATCATGGAAGTAGGTAGTATAGTTTGATTTTCTAAAATTTCTATAATATCTTTTCTGGCTTCTGGTTTTAATAAACGGCCTACGATATAATCCTCGTTTTCTAAGTTGGGTTGTATTTGTGGGTTCTCTACAAATATTTTTTTCTCACGCTCCATAAGGGTTAGTCCTAAAAAAGCGGCACCCAAATCGCCTGAAACGCAAATCAGGTCTCCACTTTCAGCGGTACTACGTTTGATGTATTTATCGGGCGCTACTTCACCTAAGGCGGTCACTGAAATAATAAAACCTTTTTGAGAAGTAGAAGTATCGCCTCCAATTAAATCCACATCGTATTTTTCACAAGCAATATTCACGCCTTCATAAAATTCTTCTAAAGCTTCTAAACTAAAACGATTACTAAATGCAATGCTCATGGTTATTTGAGTAGGTGTTGCATTCATTGCATATATATCACTTAAATTCACCACCACGGCTTTATAGCCTAAATGCTTTAAAGGGGTATACATTAAATCAAAGTGTACCCCTTCAATTAACAAGTCGGTAGTAATGACCGTTTGTTTTCCAAAATGATCTATGACGGCTGCATCATCTCCAATAGATAAAATTGTGGATGCATTATGCGTTTCAAAATTTACAGTGAGGTGATCTATTAAACCAAACTCACCCAATTTATCAATTTCAGTTCTTTCTGTTGACATAAAATAATTTATAAATTTCCACCTGTTATAACGTGTAATAATTGATCATGAATTTTTCCATTGGTAGCTATAATGCCCGGCTGGTATGGGCTGTAGGGGTTTCCCTTTAAGTCCGTTACCTTTCCACCTGCTTCTTCCACCATTAAAAAACCAGCTGCACTATCCCAGGCTTGTAGTTTATGTTCATAAAATCCATCAAACCTACCAGCCGCTGTCCAACATAAATCTATGGCGGCACTTCCTAGTCTTCTAACAGGAATGGCTTTGCGAATTAATTTTTCAAAAATTTGTAAGGGCCCGTTTTCTGAATCTAAATATTGATAAGGAAAACCCGTTACCAAACAACTGCTTAATAAATTATTTTTATCGCTTACGCTTATTTTATTGCCATTTAAAGTAGCGCCCTTTCCTCTTTCTGCTATAAACATTTCATTCATGATGGGATTGTATACGGCGCCTAAAATCATTTTACCTTCTTCTTCCACGCCAATGCTCACACAACAAATAGGTATGCCATTGGCGAAATTAATAGTGCCATCAATAGGGTCAATGATCCATTTAATTTTTGAGTCTTGTTTAATTTCACCCGTTTCTTCACTTAATATAAAATGAGAGGGAAAAGCCTCTTGAATCACTTTGAAAATGGCTTTTTCTGCTGCATGATCGGCCTCTGTGACTAGGTCGTTCAGAGAACCCTTGCTAGCAATTGTAAAAGATCCGTTAAAAAAATGCTTTAGCTCTTTACCACCGGCCTCCACGGCCTTTAAAAGTGTATTTTTAATCATATGGCAAAAGTAGGTTCGTTTGCTCGAATAACATTCCTATTTTTGCAGATAATCTTTAAAAAATAAACCCCGATTCTGTAGATGCCAATTTTTGAGATTAACTTACCAAAAAGCATTCAAAAAGCTTTGGGCATTCCCCCAAGAAGCCCCAAAAGAGCACAGCTACGCGTGCTCAAGAAATTACTACGCCGAGCAAGGTATACAGCTTTTGGCCAGCAGTTTCATTTTGATAAAATTTTATTAAGCAAAAGGCCAGATAAGGTATTTCAGCAGTCGGTACCCAGCTATAATTATAATAAAATTTATAAGGACTGGTGGCACCGAACCTTAAAGGGTGAGTCAGATATTTGTTGGCCAGGTAAAATAAAATATTTTGCCTTGAGTAGCGGTACCAGTGAGTCTGCAAGTAAATACATTCCCATTACCAACGATTTATTAAGGGGTAATAAAATTATTATGATTAAGCAGCTCATTAGTTTGTTTAAGTATAGTGATGTAAGTTTTGGATCCATTGGCAAAGGTTGGCTTGCTTTGGGTGGAAGTACCGACTTGCAAAAAGAAGCTGGGTATTATGCAGGTGATTTAAGTGGTATTACTGCGAAAAAAAATCCTTTTTGGTTTCAACCTTTTTATAAACCTGGTAAAAAAATTGCTAAAGAAAGGGATTGGAATAAGAAATTAAAAGAAATTGTAGAAAAAGCGCCCGACTGGGATATTGGATTTATTGTAGGCGTGCCGGCTTGGATACAGATGTGTATTGAAATGGTCATTGAAAAATATAAGCTGAATAATATTCACGAGATATGGCCCAATCTTGGTTTTTTTGCACATGGTGGAGTAAGCTTTGAACCTTATAAGCATGGTTTTGAAAAATTATTAGGAAAACCAATCACTTATGTTGAAACCTATTTAGCAAGTGAGGGCTTCTTGGCTTGGCAGGATAAGCAAAATGGAGTGGGCATGCGCTTATCTTTTAACCAGCATATCTTTTTTGAATTTGTACCCTTTGATGATAACAACTTTGACGAAAATGGAGAGATGGTAGAAAACCCTCAAGCTTTATTAATTCATGAAGTGGAAGAAAATAAAGATTATGCCATTTTAATAAGCACTGCTGCCGGTGCATGGCGTTATTTAATTGGAGATACCATTCGTTTTATTGATAAAGTCAATGCTGAAAT